>JAUXTZ010000174.1 GCA_030681095.1 Burkholderiales bacterium | reverse complement strand
CTGGTGCTGTTAAAACAAGCACCGGATGACGTACTGGCGCCGGTGCTGGAACACTACATCACCTATCTCTGGGACATCGGCTTGGAAGTCGGCCACAGCGTGCGCACGCTGGATGAGTGCCTGATCGAAGCGCGCAAGGATATTACCGTCGAGACCACTTTGCTCGAAGCACGCTTGATCGATGGCAACGCCAGCTTGTTCCACGAATTCCAACACGCACTCGCTCAAGCGCTCGATGGCCATGCCTTTATGGAGGCGAAGCTGCTCGAACAGCAACAGCGCCACCTGCGGTTTCACGACGTGGCCTATAACCTGGAACCCAACCTCAAAGAGAACCCCGGCGGCCTGCGCGACTTGCAAACCATTTTGTGGATCAGCCGCGCATTGGGCTTGGGCGCTTCGTGGCAAGGCTTGCTCAACGCCGGTCTGCTAGCAGCAGAAGAAGCGCGCGAGATTCGCCAGGCCGAGCGCCTATTACGCGACCTGCGCATACGCCTGCATTTTCTGGCGCGGCGGCGCGAGGATCGTCTGCTGTTTGACTACCAAGCCACGCTTGCGCAAGAACTGGGCTTTAACCCACGCGGGACACGCAGCGCGGCCGAAATCTTGATGCAGCATTACTATCGGGCCGCCAAACGCGTCGGACTGAAAAACAAAATACTATTGCTCGATCTCAAAAGCCGCGCCCATCCCGCAGCCGACGCAAGCCCGCAGCCGATCAATGCACGCTTCGCCATCAGCCGCGGCATGCTGGAAGCGCGTGCGTCGGATCTATTCGAGCGTGAACCGAGCGCGATACTCGAAGCATTTTTACTGTTGCAGCAACAATCCGACGTGCTTGACCTGAGCGCGCAAACGCTGCGCAGCTTGATCCGGTCGATCGGAAAAATCGACACTGCATTTCGCCGCGATCCCTCCAACCGGCAACTGTTTCTCGCCATCCTGCGCGCCCCGCGCGGGCTGACCCATGCCCTGCGCCGCATGAACCAATACGGCGTATTGGGCCGTTATATCCCGGCCTTCGGTCGCATCGTCGGCCAGATGCAGCACGACTTGTTCCACGTCTATACCGTGGACGAACATATCCTGTTCGTAGTGCGCAATCTGCGCCGCTTCACCTTGACCGAATTCGCCCACGAATATCCGCTGTGCAGCCGCTTGATTCATAATTTCGAACGGCCGGAAGTGCTCTACCTCGCCGGCCTATTTCACGACATCGCCAAAGGCCGTGGCGGCGACCACTCTGCCTTGGGCACGGGGGATGCGCGCAAATTCTGCCGTGAGCATGGTTTGAGTGTGGAAGATGCCGAGTTGGTTGCTTGGCTAGTCTCACAACATCTGATGATGTCCGCCACCGCGCAGAAGCAGGATTTATCCGATCCGGACATCATCGCCGCCTTCGCCGCGAAGGTCGGTGACATGCGACGCTTGACTGCTTTGTATCTGCTCACCGTCGCCGATATTCGCGGCACCAGCCCCAAAGTTTGGAATGCCTGGAAAGGCAAGCTGTTGGAGGATTTATTCCGCGCCACGCAACGTCTGCTCACGGGCGGCGCGGCACCGCTCGACCAGCAAATGGAAGTGCGTAAGGAAGAGGCGCGCAAACTCTTGCGCCAAGCAACCGTGGCGGATGAAGCCCAGGGGTTATTTTGGCGCGAATTGGATGACAGTTATTTCCTGCGCCATACCGTGCGCGAGATCGCGTGGCACACGCGACATTTACACAGCGTGGCGCACACCACGCGGCCCGCCGTGCATGCACGCAGCGCGCCTGAGGGCGAAGGCATCCAAGTCATGATCTACACACCGGATCGGGATGATTTATTCGCACGCATTTGCGCCTTTTTCGAACGCATCAATTACACCATTGTCGATGCCAAGATTTACACCACGCCGCACCGTTACGCGCTCGACACCTTTCTGGTGTTGGATGTGGGGGATACCGCGCAGCATTACCGCGATCTCTTGTCCTTCATCGAGTTTGAGCTGACGCAGCGGCTGTCAGAAGACACTCCGCCCGAGCCGCCGATGCAAGGACGCGTATCACGCCAGCTCAAGCATTTCCCGATCCAGCCGCAGGTCTCCATCGTACCGGACGAGAAGGGCCAATATCACCTGCTGTCGGTGACTGCGGGCGACCGTCCCGGCCTGCTCTCGCGCATCGCGCAAGTGCTGCTCAAGCACGGCATTCACTTGCACACCGCCAAGATCAACACCTTGGGCGAACGCGCCGAGGATGCGTTTCTGCTGCGTGCGGATGACGACCGGCTGTTGAATCAAAAAACCGTGTTGAAAATCGAAACGGATTTGCTGCAGGCGCTAAATTAAAAAACCACGCTAGACCTTCTTGGAGCCCGGCATCAGCGATGACGGCGCAGGTACAGCCAAACCGCCGTGCTCGATTTGATACAGCCACGCCAACAATTCCGCCACCGCCATGTATAGCTCGGGCGGAATGTACTGATCCATATCCACCTGCATCAAGAGCGACACCAGCGCCGGTGATTCGTGCACATAGACCCCGGCTTCTTTCGCGCGCTGAATGATGGCCTCGGCCAAGATGCCGCGCCCCTTCGCCACCACCTTCGGCGCTTGCATGCCATCCTGATACGCCAACGCAATGGCGGTTTTGCGCTGCTCAGGCTGATCCGTCATTTGTTTCAACTTTCATCTCGATCAGGTGTAACCCGGCGCGCTCCATGCCTTGATTCAGCAAGGCGCCGGCGGATTGCAATGCCTGCGCCGTATCTTGCGTCGGCGTGGCGAGTTCGATACGTATGCCTTGCGGCGTGAATTTGAGCAAGGCGCTCACCTGCCCCAAATGCGGCAGACTCAGCTCGAGCCGCGTCTGCCATTCACGTTCGGCGTCTTGCTCACCTTCGCGCGCTGATCGCTCCTCGATTTGCCAGCGCATATCCTGCCCCGGCCAGACTTGGCCTTGCCACAAGAGCTGGCGTTGATCCAGCGTCTCCAACTGCTGCTGCACCAGTGGCGCGGTTTGCGGATGCACCGGCTCCTGAGTACTCGTTGAATTCGAGAGTACAGGGGCGAGAGGGTTCGGCAGATCCACTTTCGGTGCTTGCCCCAAGGGCGTAGATGCGAGCGTCGCTTGTGCTGCATTTGCCGCTTGTTGTGCGGCGGCAAATGCGCGCGGCTCGGATAAGCGTCCCTGAGGTTCGCGCAGCAATTCGGTCAATGGCCGATCGCCCGCTGCCCACTGCGCCTGGTGCGACTCATAAAACAAGCCGCTTTTTATCACGGTGTCTTTTAAGAGCGCGGCGAATTGCTGCAATGGCGGCGGCGCGCCGTCGATGATCGGCTTGGCGTTGATGATCGGCGCGGCTTGACCTTGCGTCGATGTGGATGTTTGTGATTGAGGCTGGGGCTGGCGTGTCGCCAGGTCTTTCACCCGGTCCAATAGCGCATTCAGATAACGCCCACCGTCGCTTAAATTGACTGCCGCTTGTGACTGGCCCGGCGGCAGTGGCTCCCCTGCCTGAACGAAGGTTAAGCGAGGATCGGCCGACACAAAGCGCAGCTCGATGTTTTGGCCCGGCTGCGTATTGCGCGGCAAATTAAGATCGAGTTTCTGATCGCGGATCAGCACCAAAAAACGACCATTGGCAATCTGCTCTTGCACCTTGGCGGTATAGCGCTCGCCCGGCACGAAAGGAACGGCAACCTTCGTCTGATCGGTGACCTCGATCAGCTTGGGGGCAGACCCCTGGATCAGGAGCTGCAATTGATTTAAAACATCGTTAACCGCCATGGCGCCTCAATAAGCCGGCCACGCGGGTCCGGCAGGTTAGTGCAAATGGTTGCGCTGCATGGCCACGATCAACTCGGCCTCCGAGCGCGATATACCGCAGGTCGCCGCCACTTGCGCCACATCCATGCCCTGCTTGGCGAGGCTAAATGCCTTGCCGTAGGAGTTGGACGCGATCTCTTCTACTGTATCGGCAGAATCCCCGCTTTCCTCAAGCCGCGCCAAGCGAATTTCCAGCGCCGCAAGCCGATTTTTCAGTTCGGTTAGTTCCCGGTTTTCCGCACGCCGACGCCAAAAGGAAAATCCGATGGACTTGCCCGAACTCATGAGTAGCAGCAACTCGGCGATATATACCGCCAACACAATAATGCCGGCGATCAGCAATTCTTTCCAGGTAATGACAAAGCTGGCGTCCATGCTAGTTCCTATTCTTTAGCCGTGTTCATAAGTGACACTTAATTTAAGCATAATCATCGACCTTATGCTCGTCATCCGGCTTGTGCTTATCTTTATCGGATTGTTTCTGTTGGAACGGAGGGCGTTGGCGTTGCCGAGGATTTTGATAATTGAAGCGTTCGATGTCGCGCAGAGGCGGTATTGCTGGCACGTCGCCGAGTGGGTCAGTGGCGGCCCAGCGAGGGGGAGAATGCACTGGTGAGGGGGCCACACTCATCTAGAGTCCTAACCGGTTTCGTAAGCTCTGGCGAGTTTCCTCTCCGCTTGCACACTCGTCAAGATGCCTTCCATTTCTGCCATCCAGGTCGCAGTGAGGGATTTAACCTGTTCATCCGCCGCCAGAATCGCGCGGATTAAGGTTTCTTTGCGCGCTTGCAACGCGGCATCGGCGAAGGGTGTTGCCGATTCCGCCGTCACATCATTAATGAGATCGCGCCGGGCGATTTCCAGGTTAATCAAATCCTCCCAACGGTTTTCTTCGGCCGCCAAGGCCATCTCGCCGCTCGCAGCAAGGATGTGCTCGTAACGACTGATCACTTCTGCCACTTGCATCACGCCCTCAGGCTTCCTGTTTCAAGTGCTGGCTGTTTCTGATTCCCTTTTGCCATTTCAGCCACGGCATTGGCACGCTCGCGTTCGTCCAGTTTGGCCCAGGCTGTGCGCAGATCATTGAGCAAGCGGATCACCTCGGCTGGCCCTTCCGGATCGTTTTTGAGATTCGCGATCGTCAGGCGGTGTTTCATGTATTCATACAAATCATTCAGATTGTTGGAGATATCGCCACCCTTGTCGAAATCCAACACCGAGCGCAAGCCTTCGATAATCCCGATCGCCTTGGAAATTAAGCGCCCCTTCTCGGCGAACTTCATGTCCTGCATTTGACCCTTTGCCGTGGCGAGCGAGCTAATCGCGCCATCGTAAAGCAACAAGATCAATTGCATTGGGCTCGCTGAATTGACCGCCGAAACCAAGTCGACGTTGGAGTAGGCGCTGAGCGCTCGGTTAGTCAGATTCGTCATGATTTCCCTCTTCTTAAAATAATTGAGCGATTACCGAAGTTGCCGCGACAATAAATTACTGGTGGAACTTAAGGTGCCAAGCAAGGAGTCAAGCGCCGAGAACTGCCTGCGCAAGCGGGCCTCAATCAGCGTCAAACGTGTAGAAAATTGATCGATTCGCGTATCCAGACTGGATATTTGGGTCGCTATTCCATCATTCTTGGCATCGATCACACCATCTGCCTGCAACAATTTTGTCGTTTCGGAATAGAAGCGCTGTGCGAACCCTTCGTTGGTATCGGTAAACAGCTTCACCACATCATTTAGATGCCCTGAAAGCGCACTCTTGAAATCGGCGGAATTGATTGCCAGCGTGCCATTCGATTGCAGCGCGATACCAACCTCAGCGAGGTAGCTATAAGCATTACCCGAAATCGTGGCTTGGGTATTAAAAATTCCGACCAACTGCGACTGGATGGTCAGCAGCGTATTGTCCGCTTCGAGCTGCCCCCCCTTTTTGTGCAGGTCAGTAATATTCGTGACCAGTTTGTTATAGGCAGTCACCACTGCAGTGGCATTTGCCGTAATGGTGTCAGTATCGACTGCCACGTCAAGGGTCGTCGAAACAAGTTCTTTTTTTAGATTCAAGGTCACGCCCTGAATCACGTCGGTAACGGTATTCGAGGCCGAATTGATTCCTGTCAAACCATCTACCGTGATAATGGCGTTTTGCGCAGTCTGGGTTTGGCTGAGGTTGAGCCCGCCCCCGGTATAAGACAGTCGCGATAAGCCATTCGTATCAGTATTGTTGCCATCCCCGGTATCGCTTACCGCCACGGTCACCGCGTATGCGGTGCCGGTATTATTGGGCGAAAACAATAAACGATAACCGGTACCGTCATTCACGATCGAGGCAGATACACCAAAATTACTGGATGCGGCATTCACCGCGTTCACAATGCCATCCAAGGTGTTGTTGGAAGAATCAATCGTCACCGCGAACGAACTCGCGCCGTTTGCTATCGTCAGCGAACCTGTGCCGATTGTCGTGGTGGAGGTGTCGGCAAACGCGGCAGAAAACAATTTTTGCGCCTTAGCCAACTGGGTAATGGTGATCGAATGACTGCCCGCGCTCGCGGTCGAATCCGCGCTGGATGTTAAATAAGTGGTATCCGCAGCGGTTGCGTTGAAAACCTTGAAGCTGTCGGCTGTTTTGAGTGCTGAAACAGCCGATTGAAATCCAGATAAATCGCTGGAGATTTTTCCAAAGGAAGAAAGCTCAGCGTTATATTGCGTTTTGCGTTGATTGAGTCTATCCAAAGGCCGGCGTTCAAGCGCCAACAACTGGCTGACCAGCGAATTCACATCTATATTGGAGCCTAAACCGGCTGAACTAATCGCCATGATTTAACCCTCCATTTCCATTTTCATCTAAAACTCGTTGTAGGTGGTGCGACCCTGCTAGGGCCGCACCGGATTTACTGCTGTATCAGGCTTTTGACTGGATCAGCACGCCTTTCGCTGTATCCAGACTACTCGCAATAGCAAGTGTTTCTTCTCCAGGAATTTGGCGAATCACTTCGCCGGTTTCCTTGTCCACGACCTTCACGATAATTCGGTTTTGGTTTTGGTCCACTGAAAATTGCAGATTGCGCGAGCTCGATTGAATGAACTTGTTGATCTGCTCAGTAGCCTTTCTAACCAATTCCGCATCAGCGCTGGGTGCCGTGGCCTGGTTGGGCCCCGCCTGCGTCGCAGACGAGGTACTCGCCGTCACTTCGGGTACGGGAGCAGACTGCCGAGGCGCTTCCGGCTTTCCGCTATCCCTTGCTACTGCCTGACCGATACTGTTGATTGGGTCGTTTGGCATGGCTGTGCCCTCCATTCAATGAAGCGTCGAGCATGAACCGCACGTTTGCGCGATGACTTGCGGCGTGCGGTGCATGATCTCTTCGCTTCCCGGCTACGATTAACGCAACAGACTCAAGGCATTTTGCGGCAGCGCATTCGCCTGAGACAAGATCGCGGTACCTGCTTGCTGCAGAATCTGGCCGCGAGTGAGATTAGCAGTTTCCGCAGCAAAATCGGCATCCAGAATACGGCTGCGGGCTGCGCTGAGATTCTCCACATAGTTTTGCAGATTCGAGATCACCGCCTCGAACCGGTTTTGTACCGCACCGAAGGTCGAACGCTGCGTGGATAGCTGGCTGATGTCCGTATCGAGGTTGGCAATGGCCGCTGAGGCAGCGGCTTGTGTGGTCACATCGATGGTGCCGGTAGTGGTCAACGTGCTGTTGAACGTGTACAGGCCCGCCGTGCCGGTTTGCGCCAGGTTGGTCGTGGTGATAGCCACCTGATTATTGGCGGCACCATCTGCACCAACTTGGAAAGTCAGGGTACTCACGCCAGACAGGAGACTTGTGCCATTGAACGTGGTGGTGGCCACGATCCTGGATATCTCCTGTGTCAACTGATCCACCTCTTTCTGCAACTGGGATCGGTTAGTGGAACTGATTGTGCCGTTGGCTGATTGCACCGCAATCTCGCGGATACGCTGCACGTTACCCGCTACCTGGCCCAAGGCGCTTTCTGCCGTTTGGCCAGCAGAAATTCCGTCACCGGCATTACGCACGGCTTGCGTGTTGCCGCGGATCTGAGCCGTGAAAGACTGAGCCACCGCAAGGCCGGCAGCGTCATCTTTTGCGCTGTTCACGCGCAAGCCGGAAGACAGGCGTTGCAGCGTCACGGCCAGTTGTGATTCGGAGGCAGCCAAGTTGCGCTGGGCATTCAGAGATGCAATATTGGTATTGACGATTAGTGCCATTTTTATTACTCCTTCAAAAAGTTCGCGTCATCGCGGACGGTGGCTGCTACTGCTATTACGCCTCCGTCCATTCCTTTATCGGTGAAGGGAGCGGGAACCTTTAGATAAACCAAGCAGAAACTGCGTTGTGGGCTACGGCATGCGATCGGAGTTGCGCCCGGACGCGACACCGCAATTGGGCGTGCTCAGACCGTCTTCGCCACTGGGGAAATGCCCTGTAATGCGCCTATAGCCGCCGTGATTACCCCTGACCAATCGCCCTGGCTGACTTGGCGGAATAGCCGCGCGCTGGGGTACCAAGGCGTCGTATTCCCGACACGCCCCCAGCGCCAATCCGGTGCAACAGGCAGCAAAATCCAGACGGGGTGCCCCATGGCGCCAGCAAGATGGGCCACGGCGGTATCCACACTGATAACAAGATCAAGGCACGCAATCGCAGCCGCGGTATCCGCAAAATCCCCAAGTAGGGGCGCTAAATCAATCGCAGCGCAAGTCCCTCCCTGCATGGGGGAAAAATCCCTGTCCATCTGCAAGCTATATAGCCGCACCCCGGGGACTTCCGCCAGCCGGCACATCAACTTCGGGTCGCACGAGCGGTAGCGGTCGTCCTGATGCGCGCTGGCGCCCGCCCAAACAATGCCGACCTTAAAAATACCGTCTGACATGGCCGGTTTCAGGCGGGCCACGCGCTCGGGTTCCGCTGCCAGATAGGGATAGAGTCCCGGCAGGTCGGATAGGGTCGTGCCAAATAGGTAAGGGAGGCTCATGAGCGGAATGCGCGCGGCAATCGGCGGCAAGGCCGCATCGGGGACATCCGGACCGACGATGCCGTCCACACCGTCACAGCCGGCCAATAAGGCATGCAATTCCGGCCGGCACTCCAGAATCACTTTACCGGCACGCGCGCCCACTTGGCGTAAAAAACGCACAAACTGGATGGCATCGCCATAGCCCTGCTCTGCTGACGCCAGCAATGTCCCGCCGGACAGGTTCTCGCCCTTCCAGCGTGGAATATTACGTTCTGCAAGCGGCCGCGCGCCGGCCGCAAACCCCCACTCGTATTCGGCCCACCCCAGCGCATACTCGC
Source organism: Burkholderiales bacterium (assembly GCA_030681095.1). Lineage (GTDB taxonomy): Bacteria > Pseudomonadota > Gammaproteobacteria > Burkholderiales > Thiobacteraceae > RBG-16-58-11. Next base: position 2,014 of record JAUXTZ010000174.1, on the reverse strand, counting down.
CTTTCAATAGCAGGGCCAGGGCGCGGTTCCAGTGGGCTTCCGGCAAATCTGGCGCCAGGACAAGCGCGCGATCGAGGGCTTCGATGGCCTGCTCTGCCTCCCCGTTCAACTGTAGCGCACTCCCCAGATTGCTCCAGGTATGGGCATTGGCGGGGGCCAAATTAAGCGCGAGACGGTATTGATCTATCGCCTCGCTGACCCGGCCAAGCTGTTTGAGGGCATTACCCAGATTGCTGCGTGCCTCGGCATGAGCGGGATCGATTTTTAGCGCGTGCTCGAATTCCGCAATGGCGGCCTCGATCTCGCCTCCCGATTTCAGGAGAACGGCTAGCGCATTGTGTGCGCCCGCATGCTCCGGCCGCAATTCAAGCGCGCGCCGAAAACAGGCCAGTGCCGCTTCGGAATCACTTTCCAGATACAACTCATTTCCCAGATTCAACCAGGAATCAAAGAACTGCGGAGCAACTTCGATAGCCTCACGAAACCGTTCGATGGCCTGCTGCGTTTGACCCAAGCCGCGCAGCGCAAGGCCAAGATTGTTGATGCATTCGGGAAACCCGGGCTCGACCGCCAGTGCCGCCCGATAGTAATTGGCAGCACCCTCCAAATCACCGGCTAATTGTCGCATCCCACCCAGGTTGTAGAGCACCTCCGGATCGTCATTTCCATATTGCAATGCCGCGCCATAGCATTGCTCCGCCTGTTCGAACTGCTTGAGTGACTGCAATACCGTGCCCAAATTTTTGAGCAGCATGGGATGCTGCGGCCAGGTTTCATATGCACGCACAAGCGGGCCTAGGGCTTGCTCGTAGCGACCTTGGCTCAGCTCGGCCACGCCAGACAGCCAGCTTGCTTCCACCTGGCCGGGGTCTTTTGCCAGCACGCGCTTGCACGCTGCTGCCATCGCCTGCCAGTCACCTTGGCGCAGGGCGCGGCGCGCCTCCCGCAACGCGGCTACTGTGGTCTCATCGTAAGCCGAGGATAAATTCGGCTCTTCCGCTCCCGCGATGCGCTCACCATTCCGGCTGAGCGCTTCAAGCGCTTGAGTCACCGACGCGAATACCCCATCCCAGTCGCCGCTGCGTGTTTGACGAAACAGGCGCATGGAGGGGTACCACGAACAGGTTTCGCCGGCAGCCATCCAGCGCCAGTCGGGGGCATACGGCAAGACCACCCAAACCGGCTTGCCCATCGCCCCCGCCAGGTGTGCGACCGAGGTATCGACGCATACGACCAGATCAAGATTCGCAATCGCCGCCGCGGTATCGGCAAAGTCGTCGATCTCCACATCGAGGTCGATGACCGGCGCCTGGCTTATTTGCTCGGTAAGCGCTTGTACTGCGTCCCCTTTCTGCAGGCTGTAGAGCGTGACGCCGGGCACTGTGGCGAGCGTCAGAAAATGCGCCAGAGGACATGATCGGTTTTTATCGTCCTCGTGCGTGGGGCGTCCTGCCCAGACAATGCCTACACGTAGCTTACGGTCTCGTGCCAGCCGCGCCATCCAGCGCTGGGCCAGCCAGGGCTCCGCATGGATATATGGCACCTGTGGGGCAGGCACATCGCCAGCATGGAACAAGCGTGGCAAGCTCAACAGCGGCACATGCGTATCGAAATGCACAAGCGGATGACCCGGGGTCGGCCGCCCGGCGATGACATCAATGCCGGGCGTTCGCATTAACACGCGCTTGATGCCCGGCTGGCACTCGAGTGTCACCCTGCCCCCAGCCGCCTGGATCGACGCGGCATAGCGCACGAACTGAAAGGTATCGCCGAAACCCTGCTCTTGGCGCAGCAGAATGGTTTTTCCGCACAGGGGAGAGCCATCCCACTCCGGCTGGGAAAACGCCACCGGTTTCATGCCCTTGATGCGGTGGCGCCACTCATATTCTTCCCAGCCTTCTTCAAAACGCCCTTTCAGCAACAACACCAGGGCGAGATTGAAATGGGCGTTGACGCAATCCGGCGCATGCTTGATCGCTTGCCGTAAGGCGGCTTCCGCCTCGTCCAGGCGATT
>JAUXTZ010000169.1 GCA_030681095.1 Burkholderiales bacterium | reverse complement strand
GGAGATGAAGAATTATGGACGCTCATTTCTGATGAGCAAGCCAGCGCCGCCCCCGAGTTGCAAGCCGTGATTGGCCGGCTGCGCACATGCTGAGACTATCGCTCAAGTCTTCCCGCCAGTTGGCCGCCGGGCTAGCGCTTGAGCATCTCGCCGCAGCCGGGTGCGTGGCGATCGTACCCTTACCCTTTTGGCTGAAAATATTACTGAGCGTAATACTCGCCGCGAGCCTGATTCAATCGCTTACGCGCGAAGCTTGGCGAATGTGGCCGTCCAGCATCGTCGAATTGCAATGCGAACGCGAAGGCGGTGTCCTAATTAAAACGCGGAGCGGAAAAGAGTTTGAAGTGCGCGTACTCGGCAGCAGCTTCGTTACGTCATATCTCACTATCGTATTGCTTAAACCGAACGCAAGCCGACGCGTGCGTACGGTGCTTATTCTGCCGGATGCGTTGGAGCCGGAGCTGTTCCGGCAATTACGGGTTTGGCTGAAATGGCGCGTGGGGCGCGGTGTCGAGCCGGAGGCGAGTGCGGGTTGGGCGGGACGGGTTTAAACCTGGAAAAGCGATTAACCACGGAGGGCACGGGGCACACGGGAAAAAATCATTAAGTCGTGTTATTGAATCTTGCATCCAACGGGTTAAATAACTCAAGCGCAATAGTCTTTGGTTTTCCCCGTGAACCCCGTGTTCCCCGTGGTTCAAAAGCCGTTTTTAGATTAAGCGCTTGGCGTGAGCACCGTATTTTCCGCGCTCGGCAGCAGCTCCGGATAATCGCGGCTAAAATGCAAACCACGACTCTCATGCCGCGCCATGGCGCAGCGCACAATCAATTCAGCCGTCAACAGCAAGTTGCGCAACTCCAATAGATCGTTGCTGACGCGGAAGTTGCGGTAGTACTCGTTGATTTCTTCCTTGAGCAACTCAATGCGATGCAATGCCCGCTCCAGGCGTTTGTTGGTGCGCACGATGCCTACATAATCCCACATGAATCGCCGCAACTCGTCCCAGTTGTGGGCGATGACGATTTCTTCGTCCGCATCCGTGACGCGGCTTTCATCCCAGGCGGGCAGGGCAGGTGGGGGAGAGACACTTTGCGCCAGGATGTCATTCGCTGCAGCGCGGCCGAATACCAGGCATTCGAGCAGGGAGTTGCTCGCTAGACGATTCGCGCCATGTAGCCCCGTGAACGAGACTTCTCCCACCGCATATAAGCCAGCCACATCAGTGTGCGCTTGGCGATCGGTGAGTACGCCCCCGCAACTGTAATGCGCCGCAGGCACCACTGGGATCGGATCGCGCGTGATGTCGATACCCAATGCCAGGCAGCGCTCGTAAATGTTGGGAAAATGCTCGCGCACGAAGGCGGCAGGCTTGTGTGAAATGTCCAGATAGACGCAGTCGAGGCCGCGCTTTTTCATCTCATAGTCGATGGCGCGCGCCACCACATCACGCGGCGCGAGTTCGGCGCGGGCGTCGTGTTCGGGCATGAAGCGGGAGCCATCCGGCAATTTCAATAAGCCGCCTTCGCCACGCACCGCTTCGGTGACGAGAAACGATTTGGCGTGCGGATGATACAAACAGGTCGGATGAAACTGAATGAATTCCATATTCGCCACCCGGCAGCCCGCGCGCCAGCCCATGGAGAGGCCATCGCCGGTCGCCACATCCGGGTTGGTGGTGTAAAGATACACCTTGCCCGCGCCGCCGCTGGCCAGCACGGTGTGTTGCGCTGAAAAGGTAACGACCCGGCCCGAGCTTTTGTCCAGCGCGTAGAGTCCATAACAACGCTTGCCCGGACGATTGAGCTTGGCATCGGTGATGAGGTCGATCGCGATGTGCTCTTCGAACAGGGTGATATTGGGATGCGATTTCACGCGCTCGACCAGGGTGGTTTGCACTGCATGGCCGGTGGCGTCCGCCGCGTGGATGACGCGGCGCTGGCTATGCCCGCCTTCGCGCGTGAGGTGATAGCCGGTGGCATTGTCGGCATCGCGCGTAAAGGGCACGCCTTGGTCGATCAACCACTGGATAGCCTCGCGCCCATGGGAGACGACATGGCGCGTGATTCCCTCGTCGCACAAGCCGGCGCCGGCGATCAAGGTATCTTGGACATGCGCCTCGATCGAATCATCGGCGGCCAATACCGCAGCGATGCCACCCTGCGCCCAATCGCTGGCGCCATCGAGCAGGCGGCGCTTAGTAATGATCCCCACCCGGCGCTGATCGGCCAGATGCAGGGCGGTCGTCAGGCCAGCCAGGCCGCTACCGACAATCAGGACATCGAAGGAATGGGACATATTTTCAAGCGCTTTAAATGCATTTTGATCGTAACAAGTGGGATAAGACCGATTCTAAGTGAACTCTCGGCGCATCGCTTGGTCTTTTAAACAGATGATGACTTCCGTTCCCGTATTTTTGACATAGACGGTATACTTTGGGCCTTCTAACCGACATGCCAATTGGGGCGCTTGCCCCACCAACTACCAAAACGGAACGGCCCCGCATGGGAGAACGGGAAATCGACCAAGCCCTGGTCGAACGCGCGCAAGCCGGCGACAAGCATGCCTTCGAGCTGCTGGTCGTCAAGTACCAGCGCAAGCTGGCGCGGCTGTTGTCGCGCTTCATTCGTGATTCGGCGGAGGTGGAAGACGTGTCGCAGGAAGCTTTCATTAAAGCCTACCGTGCCTTGCCCGGATTCCGGGGCGAGAGCGCGTTTTATACTTGGCTCTATCGCATTGGCATCAATACCGCTAAAAATTATCTGGTGTCCCGAGGCCGGCGCGCGCCGACCAGCACCGAATTCGATATCGAGGAAGCAGAGTCGTTTGAGGATGCAGGTCTTCTGCATGACCTGAATACGCCGGAAGCCACGCTGCTCACCAAAGAGATCGGCGATACCGTGAACGCGGCGGTCGAAGCCCTGCCCGAGGAACTGCGCACCGCGCTGACCTTGCGCGAAATGGAAGGGCTGAGTTACGAAGATATCGCCCAAGTGATGAATTGTCCTATCGGCACCGTCCGTTCGCGCATTTTCCGCGCGCGCGAAGCGGTGGCGGAAAAATTACGCCCCTTACTGGGCACCAGCATAGATCGGAGATGGTAATCATGAGCGAACAACTTTCTGCTCTCATGGATGGCGAACTCACGCCAGACGAGATGGCGCGTCAAATTAGCGCGCTGAAAAATGATAAAGCGCTGGACCAAACGTGGGCCGCTTATCATGTGCTGGGCGACGCGATGCGCAAATCGCCGCAGTTATCCATCGATTTCAGCGCCAAACTGGCGCGGCAACTCGCCGAGGAACCCACCGTCTTGGCGCCGCAGCGTAAGCTGCAACCCAGTACACCGCGCTATGCCATGCCGCTCGCGGCATCGGTTGCAGCGGTGGGTTTGGTCGGCGTCCTGACGTGGCAGATGGTGCAAGTAAACCAAAGCGTTGCGCCCATAGCGCTCGCCGCCGCACCCGTGGCCGCCACACAGAAATTGGCCCTCGCTCAGCCGAAAGCCGCACTACCGGTGCAAGTAGTGGCGGCAAAAACACCTGAGTCGGTGCAATTTTCTCGTGTGGTCTCCAATCCCTATCTTCTCGCGCACCAAGAGTTTTCGCCGAGCTACGCAATGGAAGGCATTCCCGCTTACGTGCGCACTGTGTCGGAACAAGCGGACAGCGGTCGATGAAACAGTTGTTCGCTGCCTGGATGCTGCTGGTGGCCGCCATGGCCGCCCATGCCGCTGATCCAACGCCAGATGACGCGATGGCATGGTTGCAGCGCATCACGAACGCGGCGCAGCAATTGAATTATTCGGGCAGTTTTATTTATCAGCATGGGCAGCAGATTGAAACCTCGCGCATTACGCATCTGAAAGATGCCAGCGGTGAGCATGAGAAGCTCGTGACGCTGGATGGCCGCCCGCGCCAAATCTATCGCAACAACGATGAAGTGTATTGCTTCATGCCGGATGACAAGACGGTGATGGTGGATCGGCACCGCGTGAAAAAATCCTTTCCTGCGCTGTTACCGCCGCAAATAGCCGGGTTGAGTGAGTTTTACGAGATCAAGCTGGGAGGGCAAGAGCGGGTAGCCGGGCGTGATTGCCAAGTGATTTTTCTGACCCCCAAAGATCAATATCGCTATGGCCATCAGTTGTGGGCGGATACGCAAACCGGTCTGCTGCTTAAAGCCAGCACGTGGAGCGACAAGAAACAGATTGTCGATCAATTCGCCTTTACCCAAATCAAAATCGGCGGGCCGATCGATCGCAATGAACTAAAGCCCGCCCTCAAAGGCAAGCGACTCGTCCGTTCCACTGGGGAGGGCACGACCCAGCCACTGCCGATCGATTCCGGTTGGGACGTCAGCGCCGCGCCGCCAGGATTCAAGAAAGTGAATGAAATGAAACGGGTGCTGCCTGGCGCCAGCATGCCGGTCAATCACATCGTGTTTTCCGATGGGCTTGCGGCGGCTTCAGTGTTTATCGAACCGGTATCCGAGAAAACCCTGCTGGGGCTTTCGCATCAAGGCGCGCTGAACGTCTATTCGCGCAAAGTGGGCGAGCACCAAGTTAAAGTGCTGGGCGAAGTACCCGCCGCCACCGTCATGCACATCGGCGACGCGGTTAGCTTCCGCAAATAAGCATGCTGGAATCCCAAGCCTTAGTCGTGAAGATCGAGCAGGGCGCCACCTATGTAGAAGCTGAAGCCGGTGGGAGTTGCGGCAGCGGCCATTGCAGTACTTCCGCATGCTCGACCGCCGTGTTGACGCGCATTTTCAGCCAGCAGCCCAAAGCGCTGCGTGTGAATAATCCCATCAATGCTCAAGTAGGTGAGCAGGTAATGCTGGGGCTGGAAGAGGGCGCATTTCTCAAGAGCGCTATGCTGGCCTATCTGTTCCCGCTTGTCGCGTTGGTCCTGGGTGCCATGATTGGCTTGTGGCTTGCCGGCCCGACTGATGCGCGCGATCTCTATGCCGGCCTCGGGGGCTTAAGCGGATTGATCGCCAGCGCGTTCGGCATCAAGTGGCTCAATCCTATTTTGTTTGACCTTAACCGCGCACAACCGGTTATTTTGCGTCGCCTGTAATATGCGCGCACCCCGTTTCAAATTAACTGTGTATGGCCGGCCGGACTGTCATTTGTGCCAAGACATGGTGGCAGCGCTGGAAGGCTTGCAGCAAGAATTCGCGTTCAAATTCGATTTCGTGGATATCGACGAAAATCCCCGGCTCGTCCTACGCTATGGCACCCTGGTGCCAGTGCTCTTGGGCAACGGTCAGGAAATCTGTCACCATCACCTCGACTTTCCCGCCTTAAAAGCCTTTCTGGACACGCGTCCGGCTATTAAAAGTGAATGATTATTTAGGGGAAATCGGCTAAAATAGCGGCCTTTCCTCACATGCCAAAAGGGCGCCTTGTGTGCCCTTTTTTGTTGGTACTCCATGCAAGAAAATATCCGCAATTTCTCCATCATCGCCCATATCGACCACGGCAAATCGACCATGGCCGATCGTTTTATTCAACGCTGTGGCGGGCTGTCCGACCGTGAGATGGAATCGCAGGTGCTCGATTCCATGGATTTGGAAAAAGAGCGCGGCATTACCATCAAGGCGCAAACCGCCGCGCTGCACTATAAGGCGCGCGACGGCCAAATTTACCAACTGAATCTGATCGATACCCCGGGGCATGTGGATTTCTCATATGAAGTCTCGCGCTCACTGGCCGCCTGCGAAGGCGCGTTGCTGGTGGTGGATGCATCGCAGGGCGTCGAGGCACAGACCGTCGCCAACTGCTATACCGCGATTGAGCAGGGGGTCGAGGTGGTGGCGGTGCTGAATAAGATCGACCTACCCTCGGCCAACCCGGATGCCGTGATCCAAGAGATCGAAGACATTATCGGCATCGACGCTACCGATGCGGTGCACGCCAGCGCCAAGACCGGTGTCGGCATCGACGACATTTTGGAAATGGTGATCGCGAAAATCCCGGCGCCGAAAGGTAACCCGGATGCCCCGCTCAAGGCCTTGATCATCGACTCCTGGTTCGACAATTACGTGGGAGTGGTGATGCTGGTGCGCGTGGTGGACGGTACGCTGCGGCCCAAGGACAAGATTTTGCTCATGGCCAGCGGTATGAGTTATCCATGCGAGCAAGTCGGTGTGTTTACGCCCAAATCCGTGCAGCGCAAACAGCTTGCGGCAGGCGATGTCGGCTTCGTTATCGCCGGTATCAAGGAACTGAAAAGCGCTCAAGTCGGCGATACCCTCACGCGCGCGGATAATCGGGCTGCCGAGGCACTGCCCGGTTTCAAGGAAATCAAGCCGCAGGTGTTCGCCGGGCTGTATCCCATCGATTCGCACGAATACGAAGCGCTGCGCGACGCCCTGGAAAAACTCAAGCTCAACGATTCTTCCCTGCATTACGAGCCGGAGACTTCACAAGCGCTGGGCTTTGGTTTCCGCTGCGGCTTCTTGGGGCTGCTGCACATGGATATCGTGCAGGAACGGCTGGAGCGCGAGTACAACATGAATCTCATCACCACCGCGCCGACGGTGGTGTATCAAGTGCTGATGCGCGACGGCGAAGTGTTGGAAATTGAGAACCCCTCGCGGCTACCCGACCAGGCGAAAATCGCTGAGATTCGCGAGCCCATCATTAGCGCAACGATCTTGACGCCGCAGGAATATGTGGGCAACGTCATCACGCTCTGCACCGGCAAGCGCGGCGTGCAAAAGAATATGCAGTATATGGGGCGCCAAGTGATGTTGACTTATGAGCTGCCGATGAACGAAGTCGTGATGGATTTTTTTGATAAATTGAAATCCGTGTCGCGCGGCTATGCCTCGCTCGATTATGATTTCAAGGCATTCCAGGTGGCCGATCTGGTCAAGCTAGACATTTTGGTGAATGGCGAAAAAGTCGATGCACTCTCTACCATCGTGCACCGCGTCAGCTCACAATCACGCGGCCGCGACTTGGCGGCGAAAATGCGCGAACTGATCCCGCGCCAAATGTTCGATGTGGCGATTCAAGCGGCGATTGGCGCTAACATCATCGCGCGCGAGAACGTCAAAGCAATGCGCAAAAATGTGCTGGCCAAGTGCTACGGTGGCGATATCACGCGTAAGAAAAAGCTGCTGGAAAAGCAAAAGGCCGGCAAGAAGCGCATGAAGCAGGTGGGCAACGTGGAAATTCCACAGGAAGCCTTCCTCGCCGTGCTGCAAGTGGATAACAAATAATGAACGGACAATCTCAATGAACTTTGCACTAATATTATTCATTGCACTGCTGGCAACGGGCGCAATCTGGCTGCTGGATATTTTCTTTTTTAAGAAACAGCGCAAACCGGAAGATAAAGAACCGATCCTGATCGAATACGCCAAAAGTTTTTTCCCGGTGATTTTGATCGTGTTCATGCTGCGCTCGTTCTTGGTCGAGCCATTCCGCATTCCTTCCGGGTCGATGATTCCGACGCTCAAAGTCGGTGATTTCATTCTGGTCAACAAATACACGTGGGGCATTCGGTTGCCGGTCGCCAACGTCAAAATACTGGACATCAAGCAACCGCAGCGCGGCGATGTCATGGTGTTTCGATATCCGGTTGATCCGTCGCTCGACTATATCAAACGCGTAGTGGGCTTGCCCGGCGACAAGGTCGAATACACCCGGGATAAGCGCTTGTACATAAATGGCCAGTTGATTAAATGGGATTTCGAACGCGACTTTGATTACAGCAAGGCAGGCTTCAACATGGTGAATGCCAAGTTATATCGCGAGCAGTTGGGCGCGCATGCCCACTCCATCCTGATTCAGCCGGAAGATCCGCCGGTGCGGGCCGAGCAAGTGCGCCCGTTCCAGCAGCGCAGCAATTGCGATTACAATGATCATGGCTTTGTTTGCACCGTGCCACCGGGGCATTATTTCGCGATGGGCGATAATCGCGACGACAGCACCGACAGCCGTTACTGGGGCTTCGTGCCGGACGCTCATATCGTGGGCAAAGCGTTTTTTGTTTGGATGAATTTCAGTGATTTTGGGCGTATCGGCACATCCATTGACTAGGAGAAAACCAGCATGAAACATCAGCGCGGCATGACATTCATCTCTATGATGATTCTGATCATCTTAGGGATCTCCATTACGCTGTTGGGGGTCAAATTAACACCGTCTTATATCGAGTTTTTCTCGGTGAAAAAAGTGCTGTCAGCGATGGCGAAAGACCCGGCGTTTCCGAGCATGAGCCCGCAAGAAATGCGTAATTCCTTTGATCGGCGTGCAACGATTGATTACATTGACTCGGTTAACGGCAAGGATCTCGATCTTTCAAAAGAGAATGGTCAAAATGTCGCCTCGGTTGAGTATGCTAAAAAAATTCCTTTGGTACTGAATATCAGCGCCTGCCTCGATTTCGAAGCCAGCACGGCAGACTCGAGTAAAGCTGCCAAAGGCGAATGATCCCTGACCTCCGGATTCTGACCAAGCAACTGGGCTATACCTTTCAGGAGCCCGCGTTGTTACGCCAAGCACTGACGCACCGCAGCTACGGCACCCCGCATAACGAGCGGCTGGAATTCCTCGGTGACAGCGTGTTGTCCTTATCTATCTCGTCCACGCTCTATCACGATTTTCCAAAACTTACCGAGGGTGACTTATCTCGAATGCGCGCACACTTGGTAAAGGAGCCGACGCTGGCCGAAATCGCCCAAGCCATGCAATTGGGAGATTTCTTGTCTCTCGGCGAGGGTGAGCTAAAAAGCGGCGGCTTTCGCCGGCCTTCCATTCTGGCCGATGCCTTGGAGGCCATTCTCGGCGCCATCTATCTCGATAGCAGTTTCGACGACACGTGCAAGGTGATCAATCACCTGTATGCGCCGATTATTAGTAAGCTTGATCCCAAGAAACTTTCCAAAGATCCCAAGACCCAGCTCCAGGAATATTTACAGGGACTCAAATTACCACTACCTCAATACCTCATTATCGCCACCGAAGGCGAGGCGCATGAACAGCATTTTAAGGTCGAGTGCGTGATACCCGAATTAAACATCCACGCAGTAGGTGAGGGTGCGAGTCGCCGCAAAGCAGAGCAGGAAGCCGCTAAGCTCGCCTATGAAACCGCCGCAGCTAAAGGTAATGAATGAATCCGAATTTCCGCTCCGGTTTTATCGCCATTGTTGGCCGTCCGAACGTGGGCAAATCGACTTTGCTCAACGCCTTGATCGGCCACAAGATCAGCATTACTTCAAGAAAGCCGCAGACCACGCGCCACCGCATCACTGGCATCCACACCGACGAGGCGGCACAGAGCATTTTTGTCGATACGCCTGGCTTCCAAACCGAACACACCAATGCGCTGAATCGGGCCATGAACAAGAGCGTCACCGAAGCACTCAACTCAGTAGATGCGGTGCTGTTCGTGATCGAAGCGGGACATTTCGATGAACGCGACAAGCAGGTGCTGAAGTTACTGCCGGATACGCGCCCGGTGATCTTGGTCATCAACAAGATCGATACGCTAGAAGTGAAGGCCGAGCTGCTACCCTTCATCGAGCGCTTGGCCAAGGAATTTGCTTTCAAGGAGATCGTGCCGGTTTCCGCCGAGAAGGGCAGCCAGATCGATGCCTTGCGCGACGCAATTCGCCCGTGTTTACCGGAAGGACCGCTGCTGTTCGACGCAGATGATTTAACTGATCGCAACGAGCGTTTTCTGGCAGCGGAAATCATTCGCGAGAAAATTTTCCGTCTGTTGGGAGAAGAAATACCCTACGCCACCACTGTGATGATTGAGCAATTTACGCAGGAAGGTAATTTGCGCCGCATCCACGCCAGCGTCATCGTGGACAAGCCTGGTCAAAAAGCGATTTTGATCGGCAAGGGTGGCGAAAAAATGAAAGCCATTTCCACTCAGGCGCGCCATGACATGGAGCGTTTGTTCGAAGGCAAAGTGTTCCTGCAAGTCTGGGTCAAAGTCAAAAGCGGCTGGGCTGACGATGCGCGCGCAATAAAATCCTACGGCTATGGCGACGCTTGAGCGGCCGCAGGACAACCAGCCCGCGTTTGTCCTGCACACCTATCCTTATCGCGAAACCAGCCTCATCGTCGAAACCTTGACCCAGCAATTCGGGCGCGTGGCGCTGCTCGCCAAAGGCGCGCGCCGACCGCGCTCCGCCGTACGTGGTTTGTTGATGGCGTTTCAGCCGCTTACTCTGTCCTGGTTCGGCAAGCGCGAATTGCGCACGCTGAAAAATGCCGAGTGGCAGGGGGGGCAGCCACCTTTGGCCGGGTCGGCGCTCATGTGTGGTTTCTATCTCAACGAGTTGATCCTCAAGCTCTTGCCGCGCGACGATCCGCATCCGCAATTGTTTCTACACTATCAAGCAACCCTGCGCGAGTTAGGCGAGGGCGTATCGCAATCGGTCGTGCTGCGCCGATTCGAAAAGCGCTTGATGCAGGAACTGGGCTATGCCTTGATGCTGGAAAAAGATGCGCAAGACGATGCCCCGATCGAGCCACAAACCACATATTTTTACGAGTTGGAGCGTGGCCCGGTACGTCAGAGCCAGATGCAAAACAGTGTACAATTACGCGGCAAAACCCTGCT
>JAUXTZ010000163.1 GCA_030681095.1 Burkholderiales bacterium | reverse complement strand
TTTCATCTAAACCCTTCTCCTCCACACCTACACCTTCCCAACGGATTTTCATGCCCAGCTCTGCCGCTGCCGCATTCACAAAGTCGCGCACGCTCTGCTGCTGTCCGGTAGCGATCACATAATCTTCGGGCTGATCTTGCTGCAACATCAACCACTGCATTTCCACATAGTCTTTGGCGTGACCCCAATCGCGCTTCGCATCGAGGTTGCCAAGGTACACACAATCCTGCAAGCCGAGTTTGATGCGCGCCAAAGCGCGGGTGATCTTGCGGGTAACGAAGGTTTCGCCGCGCACGGGGGATTCATGGTTAAACAGAATGCCGTTGCAGGCAAAGATGCCATAGGCTTCTCGGTAGTTGACCGTGATCCAATAGGCATAGAGCTTGGCCACCGCATAGGGCGAGCGCGGGTAAAACGGCGTGGTCTCGCGCTGGGGAATTTCTTGCACCTTGCCGAACAACTCCGAGGTGGAGGCCTGATAGAAGCGCGTCTTTTTCTCCAAGCCCAAAATGCGAATCGCCTCCAGCACCCGTAACGGGCCGAGGGCATCTGAGTTGGCGGTATATTCCGGCTCCTCAAACGACACCGCCACATGGCTTTGCGCCGCCAGATTGTATATCTCGTCCGGCTGCACTTGCTGGATGATCCGAATCAAACTGCTGGAGTCGGTCATGTCCCCATAGTGGAGCACAAACTTGCGTCCCGCCATATGCGGATCTTGGTAAAGATGATCGATGCGGTCGGTATTAAACAGCGAGGAGCGGCGCTTGATGCCATGCACCTCGTAGCCCTTATTTAAGAGGAATTCGGCGAGATAAGCGCCGTCTTGCCCGGTAATCCCAGTGATAAGGGCAACTTTTGTCATGATCTTGGTCCTATTTACTTTTTAACGTGGATGAACCGGCGTCTTTGCTAGCGCCAGCAAAACACCTCGCGCAAAAACTGAAAATAATACGCCGCGCCCCATTGAAGTATTTTAAGTTTGCGTTCGCCACCGATGCGCGGGGGCTCGTCGCCAGGGATTTCTGTCACTTTGAGCTTACGCTTCGCTGCCCTAACCGATAGTAAGGGTTCCCAACTAATGCGGGTAAAAAACAGCTTCTCCGCCAACCGGTAGCCGGCTTCCTCATCGAGCGCCAGGTCGTGAATAATCTGGGTGCGATAAGCGCGAAAAATCACCATGGCATCGGTATAGTGCCCACCATGCAAAAAGTTGATGGTGCGTGTAAAAAACCAATTTCCGAAGCCGGTAACCACATCATCATCCTCGCTTTTTGCCGGACCTAAGTAGCGAGAAGCGATCACCATGTCGTACCCTTCTTTCATCTTCTCAATGAGGTCTGGGATTAGTTCGGGTATGGAATTGCCATCTGGGCTAAAGGTGATGACAACATCACCCTCAATATAGGGCATCACCTCATGGTAAGCGTGACGAAAGCCGGGTTTCTTCTGGACATAGACGAAATATCCGTTTTCGCGCGCCCATTCAATCGTGCCATCGGTGGAGCCACCATCCACAATAATGATTTGATCGCACCACTCTTTTTTTACCCGCGGCATGATTGCTTTCATGCCCTCGACTTCGTCCCAAGTCAGGACGAGTAAGGTTATTTTCATTCTGGTAGATTTTTCTTAGTGAAGTGTTTAAAGGAAAGCTTCAGTATGACAAAGCTCGTGATCGCGCCGGAAGCTACTAATACTTTATTTACCAAATCCTTTGCGGCGCCATCCAACACAATACCGCCGATAGAATCGCCCAGCACCGAAAAAAACAAAGAAGGCGGAAGGATAAACAATAATGTGGAAAAAAAATACGGCCAGAACGCGATACCAGTTAATCCAAAAAAATAATTTAGAGGCGCTGAGGGGAAAATCGGGTTAATCCGTGCAAAGGCGACTGCTTTCCAGCCATGGGTCTCGATGGCACGCCATAAAAGCTGCCAATGTTTGCCATGCAAACGCTGCGTGACGAAGGCTCGGCCAAGGTAACGCGCTACCAAAAATGCCAAGCTCGCCCCCAGCACCACTCCGGCCAAAGCCAACACCGTTCCCCACAACCAACCCCAGAGCATGCCTGCGGCCAGATTCAGCGGCAAGGTTGGCAGCAAAAATACTGCGAGCAAAGCGTACAACGCCACGAATAAAATCGGTGAAACAAACGGATGCTGGCGGAGAAAACCAACTGCTTCAGAAATCGAAAAATACCCGTAGCGATGCAAATAGATCGCGCTCGCGATGCCGATCGCAAGAATTACCACCAGCCAAAATCGTTTCCGGCGCACGATGCGGCCAACAGCAACCGCCAGCCCAGCCACGCCCCCAGCGCCTTCCCGCCATTCAAATGCTGAGGCATCTTCTACATCTGCCTCGTCGAAAAACGCCGAATCACGATATTCTTCCGGTTTCAAAACACACGCTCCTCGATAAGCGCCAGCAGATATGCGCCATACGCACTCTTGCCCAGCGGGGCGGCCAGCGCCTGGAGTTGCTCAGCGTTGACATACCCCATCCGATAAGCGATTTCTTCCGGGCAGGCAATCTTTAACCCTTGACGCTTTTCGATGGTTTGGATGAATTGCGAGGCTTCGAGCAAGGATTCGTGCGTGCCGGTATCCAGCCAGGCCATGCCGCGTCCCATGACCGCGACTTCCAAATCATCTTGCGCAAGGTAGACGCGATTGACGTCAGTAATTTCCAGCTCGCCGCGCGGCGAGGGTTTGAGGTTGCGCGCGATGTCCACCACGCGCCGATCGTAGAAATACAAGCCGGTGACGGCGTAGCGGGATTTCGGTTTGCTCGGTTTTTCTTCGATCGAGATGGCGCGACCAGCCATATCGAACTCCACCACACCGTAACGCTCCGGGTCTTGCACCGGGTACGCGAACACGGTGGCGCCAGCAGTTTTGGCGGCGGCGCGTTTGAGATCTTCCGCCAATTCATGGCCGTAAAAAATATTGTCACCCAACACCAGCGCGCACGGTTCGTTGCCGATGAAATCCGCGCCGACCAGAAACGCCTGGGCGATGCCCTCTGGCTTCGGCTGCACGGCATAGGCAATATTCAAGCCCCATTGCGCGCCGTTGCCCAGCAATTGCTCAAAGCGCGGCGTGTCTTGCGGGGTGGAGATCACCAGAATATCGCGTATCCCCGCCAACATCAGCGTGGTGAGCGGATAGTAGATCATCGGCTTGTCGTACACCGGCAATAGTTGCTTGGAGACCGCCTGCGTCACCGGGTAGAGGCGTGTGCCGGAACCGCCGGCGAGGATGATGCCTTTCATGCGTGGCCGCCTCCATATTGTTGATCCACCCAATTTTGATATGCGCCGCTCACCACATGCTCCACCCAACTTTGATTTTCGAGATACCACTGCACGGTTTTGCGGATGCCGGTCTCAAAGGTTTCGCTGGGGGTCCAACTTAGTTCCCGCTCGATCTTGCGCGCATCAATCGCATAGCGCCGGTCATGGCCGGCGCGGTCTTTGACGTAGGTAATCAGCGCGGCATAAGGTTGCGCGGCGGGCTTTAGCTCATCCAAGAGCGCGCACACGGTTTTCACCACATCGATATTGGCCATCTCATTGCAGCCACCGATATTGTAGGTCTCGCCAACGCGGCCTTTTGCCAGCACTGCGCGAATCGCACTGCAATGGTCGCCCACATACAGCCAATCGCGCACGTTGAGGCCGTCACCATAAATCGGCAGCGGCTTGCCGCTTAAAGCATTGTGGATGATTAGCGGAATCAATTTTTCCGGGAATTGATACGGGCCGTAGTTGTTGGAGCAATTGGTGGTGAGCACCGGCAGGCCGTAAGTGTGATGATAAGCGCGCACCAAATGATCGGACGCGGCTTTGGAAGCGGAGTAAGGGCTATTCGGCGCAAACGGCGTGGCCTCGGTAAACGCCACATCGCTCGGCTCTAATGAGCCGTACACTTCATCGGTGGACACATGCAGAAAACGGAACGCCGCGCCCTGCTCATCCGCCAAGCCCGACCAATACGCGCGCACCGCTTGCAGCAAATGAAACGTGCCGACCACGTTGGTTTGAATAAAATCTTCCGGGCCATGAATCGAACGATCGACATGGCTCTCGGCGGCGAAATTTACGATGGCGCGCGGTTGATACTGCTGGAGCAGGCTTTCCACCAAGGCCGCATCGCCGATATCACCATGCACGAAAATATGGCGCGGGTCGTCTTTGAGCGCAGCTAGGCTTTCCAGATTGCCGGCATAGGTGAGCTTGTCGAGATTGAGCACCGGCTCGCCGCAGCCGGCCAGCCAATCCAAAACAAAATTCGCACCGATGAAACCTGCGCCGCCGGTAATTAGAATCATGCGTGCTGCGCTCCATAGTAGGCCTTATACCAATCCACGAACTTGCCGATGCCCACCGCCAACGGCGTGCTGGGCGTGAAGCCCACTGCATCGCGCAAGGCGTCGATATTCGCGTAAGTGGCACGCACATCGCCCGGTTGCATGGGCAGCATATTTTTCTCGGCTTTCTTGCCGCAGGCTGTTTCAATGGTCTCGATAAACGTCATCAAAGCAACCGGCTCATGGTTGCCGATGTTATAGATCCGGAACGGCGCATAGCTGGTGGCAGGATCGGGATGGTCGTTATCAAATGCGGGATCAGCGGTCGCCGGTATATCCAACACGCGCACCACGCCTTCAACGATGTCGTCGATGTAGGTGAAGTCGCGCATCATCTTGCCTTCGTTGAATACATCGATCGGGCGGCCTTGCATGATCGCGCTGGTAAACAGCGACGGCGACATATCCGGCCGGCCCCACGGGCCATACACGGTGAAAAAGCGTAAGCCTGTGGTCGGCAGGCCATACAGATGGCTATAGGTATGCGCCATCATCTCACCGGATTTTTTGGTGGCCGCGTACAAGCTCACCGGATGATCGACATTGTCGTGTTCGGAAAACGGCATTTTGGTGTTGGCGCCATACACGCTGGAGCTGCTGGCGTAGACCAGATGCGCAACTTTGTTATGGCGGCAACCCTCCAAAATATTCATGAAGCCGACAATATTGGATTCGATATAGGCATGCGGGTTAAGTAGCGAATAGCGTACGCCGGGCTGCGCCGCCAGATTGATTACGCCTTGGAATTTTTCATCCGAGAATAATTTTTCCATCGCTGGCCGGTCGGCCATATTCAGTTTGATGAAACGAAAGTCGGGATGTGTCTGCACTTGTTTGAGGCGCGCTTCTTTCAGCGCGACCTCGTAATAATCGTTGAGGGTGTCGATTCCCACCACTTCGTCGCCGCGCGCTAAAAGGCGCAGCGCGGTATGCATGCCGATAAAACCGGCGGCACCGGTTACTAAAACTTTCAAGCATCTCTCCCTTGTTGCAAGGCCATGAGCTTCGCGTATTTCATCAAACTATTGTGACAGCCGATGCTGATATGCACCAAGCCCGCCGCGCCATCGAGAAAACCGAGACGCAACACATAAAATTTCAAAAACCGCAGTACCGGACTCAAGGCCAATTGCACCACCCCTACTCGCTTGCCACGCTTAAACAAGCGCTCTGCAGCAAGCGTTGTGTAGCGATTTTGCTTGTTCAGATAGGCCGCTAAATCCTCGCTCGATTCGTGCAGCAGATCGCCTTTGATGCGCATGGCCGGGCCATCCAACTCCACTTTCTCGTGCACCGGGTCTGCGCTCCAGCGGCCATGCGCGCGATGGAACAAACGCAGCGACCAATCTGGGTAGCCCTCGCCATGCCGGAGCCAGCGCCCTAAAAACTTATTGCAGCGCGGCATCGCAAAGCCCTGTGCTTGCGGCTTCACTAGCGCCACTTCGATGCTGTGCCGTAGCACCTCACTCACTCGCTCATCAGCATCCACGCACAACACCCAATCGTGTTTTGCCTGCGCCACCGCAAATTGCTTTTGCGGGCCGTAACCCAGCCAATCCTGATGCAGCACGCGCGCGCCATGCTGTTGCGCGATTTGAATCGTGTCATCCACACTGCCGGAGTCCACCACCACAATCTCGTCCGCGAACGCGACGCTCGCCAAACATGCCGCAATTTGATGCGCGGCATTGAGCGTGATGATGGTGACGGAAAGGGGTTGTCGCGGCGGCAAGATGGGCCTTAAAACAAAGCGCCTATTCTAGGCGCAAAGCGGGTTTCAGTGTAGGCTTACCCCCCAAAAGAAAGGCCCATCTTGCCCCGTATTCTGTTGGTCAAAACGTCCTCCATGGGCGATGTCATTCACAATCTGCCGATCATTAGCGATATCCGCAGCCGCTACCCCAGCGCCGAAATCGACTGGCTGGTGGA
>JAUXTZ010000159.1 GCA_030681095.1 Burkholderiales bacterium | reverse complement strand
ACCCATACAAACCAGCAAACCAACCCAGTAATTCTCAAGAGCAGAGGCGACGTGTGTGAGGCGGGTTTTGAGTTTACAGCCGCCCCAAGCCAGTCACTGACCGGCTTGCTAATCGCAGCACCAACTGAGCTTGGCTTGCGAGCCAAGAATATCGTTTATCGAGTTTCATTTCTCGATGGGTCTGCGGTTCGTATAGGTGAATTGCCCGCTTCTGCGGAACGAACGGGCAACGGAAAGTTCCTGGATGTATATCAAGGAGGTGGCTCAGTTTTTCTCGATAGATATGACGTTTCATCAAACTTAGTCAAACTCAGCCCAGTTTCGCTTGAGTTGATATTAGACGGTCGTCTTTGCATTCAACGCAAAAATGATGTTTGGAACATGGAAACGGGCAGCAAAAAATCTTGTAGCAAGATAGCTACAGCGAATTTTGCTAGTCCATTGTGCTTGGTTCACAAAGCCGGAAAGGCACGACTTTCTCCACGACTGGCCTGTAAGGAGCTAGAAGATAGGTGGCACACCCACTAAACATAATCAACTTATAGAGGGGGCGCTGCCCTTTAACCAATATCGGCGCAAACGAACAGAACCAAGCCACACAAGTCAGCCTCTACTCGATCACCATGCACCTTCGCAGCATTCACACCAACGCACAGGGCGGACAACCTATCCACCGCCACCCGCAACTCGGTGCGGCTAGCCCTTAACTTGTCATTTCCCCGCAACGGGTATTAAATTCCTGTTTGTCGCGCTTTCTTCGGTTTCGATCCATGTTTTCCAAACACATGATGTTTTCCGTCGGCACCGGCTTCGGGCTGGTGTTGGCGTTGATGGTTTCGCTGGCGGTGGTGGGGTTGACGCAAATGTCTTCCATCAACGGCCGGCTCGAACGCATCGTGAATGAGAACAACAAAAAAGTTGAGCTCGCCAGCAGCATGCGCGATTCGCTGCGTCAGCGCATTATCTCCATGCACACCATTGTGAATACGCAAGACCAGTTTGAAAAAGCCGAGGAGCTGCAATCCTTCTACGGCTACGGCACCCAATTCACCAATGCGCGCCAGCAACTAGATCGCATGCTTTCCAACGCCGCGGAAAAAGCGATCCTCAACCGCATCCGCAGCCTGACCCTCGAAACGCAGCCCAAAGTCGTCAATGTGATTGAGCTGGCCATGGACAATCAGCGCGCGGAAGCGCTCCAAGCATTACACGTCGGTGCGATTTCTCAGCAAATGCTCGTGGAGGCGCTTGACGCCTTGCTTTCGCTTCAGCGTGAAGCGAGCAGGCTTGCCGTGGAAGAAGCCGCTGCAGCTTACCGCAATACCCAGTGGCTGATGATCGTACTGGGCACGACGCTGGTGCTGTTGGGTATCGGCATCGCCACCTTCGTGCTGCGGCGCGCCAGTCTGCAAACCTCGCAAGTTGAACGCGAGCAGGTCAAATACAAGACGCTTTTCACCACCAACTCGGATGGCATCGTGCTGTTCACCGAGATAGGGTTTATCGACTGCAACCAGGCCGCACTGGAAATGTTTCAAATGCCCACGGTGGAGGCTTTCTGCCGCGCCCAGCCGGCCGACCTGGGGCCGCCGATGCAGCCAAACGGCATGCCATCAGAACAATATGCGGCGCAGCACATGGGACAAGCCATGCAGCATGGTCACTGTCAATTCGAATGGCTGGGCAAACGGCAAGACGGCACCCTCTTCCCGACCGAGATCGCACTACATTCCATGCTGCTTGATGGCAAGGTCGTGGTGCAAGCCATCATGCGCGACATCACGGAACGCAAGCGCAACGAAGACCGTTTCAAGGCTGCCTATGAAGCCGCGATGGAGGCTTCGCGCGTGAAATCGGAATTCGTCGCCAATGTGAGCCACGAAATCCGCACACCGATGAACGGCATCATTGGCATGGTGAGCTTGCTACTCGACACCAAGCTCAACCCGGATCAGCGCGATTACGCCGAGACCGTGCGCTCCTCGGCCGAATCACTGCTCGCGATCATCAACAACATTCTTGATTTTTCCAAGATCGAGGCCGGCAAGATGCGCTTGGAGATCGTGGCGTTCAACCTGCGCGACACGGTGGAAGAAGTCGCCGAATTGCTCGCCGAGCGTGCGCAGAGCAAAGGCCTGGAGCTGGTGTGCGACATTCCGCCCACCACGCCGATGCAGCTCTTGGGTGACCCAGGGCGCATCCGCCAGATTCTCACCAATCTGATCGACAACGCAGTGAAATTCACTAACCATGGCGAAGTCGTCATCCGTGTGCGGCTGATCGACTTAGATGAAGATAAAGCGCAACTGCACATATCCATTACCGACACCGGCATTGGCATTTCGCCGGAAAGCCAGCAACGTCTATTCCAAGCCTTCTCTCAGGCCGACGGCTCCACCACGCGCAAATATGGCGGCACCGGCCTGGGGCTGACGATCTCCAAACAATTGGCGGAGATGATGGGCGGCGATATCGGTGTCATCAGCGAACCGAACGTGGGCAGCACCTTCTGGTTTACCACGCGGGTGCAAAAACAAATCGCGCATCCCCAACCGCTGCCAGGCACCGAGGCCTTCCACGACACACGGGTGTTGGTGGCATCCAGCAGCGCCTCGCTGCGCGAAAGCTTGGTACGCCAGCTTGCAGCGTGGCATATGCGGCCGGAAGAAGCCGCTAACCATCTCGAAGCCTTCGCCAAACTGAGTGCCGCCAAAGCGAAGAACCAAGCATTCTCGTTGGCGCTGATTGATAACCGGCTCACCGAGGACGAAGGGCTCACCTTGTCCAAAGCCATTCAACTCGACCCTGCACTCAAGGAGACACATCTCGTCCTGCTCACCAGCATGGCTCAGCGCTTGAGTGATCGCGAGTTGGCGGCGGCGGGCATCGCCACGCAAATCCCAAAACCGATCAGGCTATTGCGCTTATGCAACGCCCTAGGTATCGCGCTCGGCATTGCGCCGCAACCGGATATGCGCACCCCTATACCAAGCCTGCGGCTTTCCACCCTGCCGATTCGCGTGCTGGTAGCCGAAGACAATGCAGTCAATCAAAAGGTCGTGATCTACATGCTGCGCAAATTGGGCATCCGCGCCGATGTGGCGGCGAATGGCCTCGAAGCGCTCGATGCACTGCAGCGCCAGTCCTATGACTTGGTATTGATGGACTGTCAAATGCCGGAAATGGATGGCTTTGAAGCGAGCATTGAAATTCGCCATCACGAACTGATGAGCGGACGCGCGCAACGCACGCCGATCGTTGCCATGTCCGCCAACGCGCGCATTGAAGACCGCGAGCGCGCAATAAGCGGTGGCATGAACGACTATTTGGTCAAGCCGGTAAAAATAGAAGATTTGGAGAGCGCGCTCAAGCGCTGGGTGCCGGGCTTTACCGAAGGCTACGCGGCGGCGCAAGAAGAAATCGCGGTTGAGACCCAGCGTGCAACGAAAGGCGACAACCCGCCGATCGACATGCGCAAAGTCGAAAGCATGTGCCGCGACGATGAAATGGCACAAAGCGAACTGCTCACGCTCTACTTATCAAGCACGCAAAGCCTGATTGAGCAGCTCACCGCTGCGTGCGCGGCACAGGATCATGCCAAGGCGGTGGCCCGCGCCCATGAAATCAAAGGCGCCTCCGCTTATATCGGCGCGCATGAAATTCGGGAAATCGCCCGCAACATGGAACACGCCGCGAAAGAAGACCATTGGGGAAAAGTTCAGGAAGGCATGGATGAGTTGGAGCCGGCCTTCATCCGCGCCTGGGCTTTTATAAACGAAATCGAGATCAACGAACAGGCGACAGGCGACAGGCGTCAGGGGTCAGGCGACAGGCATTAGTGCTTGGATTTTTTTCCTGACGCCCGACGCCTGATGCCTGACGCCTGAATTCTCACGCCTCATACTAATAACTCACCGTGCGCCACTCATCGTCCATCACCCTCCCGATAAACGTCGTGGCATTCGCTACACCCGCCAGTTCGGGAATCATGGTATCGGGCTTAAGCGCATAAGCATCCATCGCCCCGCCGCAGGCATAGAATTTCACCCCAAGTTGGGCGGCTTCCTGCATGAATCCATATACTGATTTCGCACGATTATCCGAGGGGTAAATACGATCTGCTACGTCCTTGGCCAACAAGCGCACGGCGCGGCTGGCGAAATAAACTTCCACTTCGAAATCCATCGCGGCAGCGGTTGCCGCCTGAAAGAATGGCGTGCCGCATAAATGCGGATAGTCCGGGTCGATGGTGAGCAACATGATGGCGAGTTTGTCGGCCATGGTGATTTGATTTGGGGAAAAGAATGAAATTATGCCCTTCAGTGCCGGGCTGCGCCAACGTTAACGTGTATCTCGCGAAGCGGGGCTGCATCCCAGACCGATAGGCAAAAAAGTGGCAGCCTTGCGGCTGCCAAAGTCGGGGAGATCACCAGCGCGACGCCGCAAGGGATGCGACGGCGCACTGGCTAAAACATCGTTACGCGGCGTGCGGAGAATGCAAAGAATAAGTGTCGGCAGCCATATCGGTTTTAGAACCGATCGATCTACGTTGGCCACTTTGCAGACTGTTTTTCACTTCCGCACGATACACGGTTTGAATCAAATCAGAAGCCATCGCTCGCGCTTGCTGCGGGGTCAAACAAAGCACCACGCTTTGCTCACCGGATATCTGAACTTGAATGCAATCTCCCTCCTCGCCACAGCTTTGGGGG
>JAUXTZ010000152.1 GCA_030681095.1 Burkholderiales bacterium | reverse complement strand
CCCCAACCTTCTCTTTTAAAATCAACGATGCCCATTCTATCGGCATTGCGGTGAATTTGGCTTACCAACGCTTCAAGGCGACTGGGATAAGCGGCTTTGCAGGACAATCGAGTGACTCTGCCAACCTTTCAGACAGAGGCTACGATGACTCGTGGGGTTATGGTGCGCGTATCGGTTGGACGGGCAAGCTGAATGATGATTTGACGTTGGGCGCTACTTACCAAAGCCGTACCCATATGGGTAAGTTTGATAAGTACAGGGGGCTGTTTGCTGAGCAAGGTGACTTCGATATTCCCGCGAATTTCGGTATTGGTGCCGCTGCTAAAATTACGCCCAAGTTAACTGCTGTAGTTGATTTAATGCGCATTCAGTATGGATCAATTAAAGCGATTGCGAATGGAGCAGCGGAGGGGGGCGCGCTTGGCGCCAATAACGGTGCTGGTTTCGGCTGGCAAAATCAGACCGTGTACAAGCTTGGTCTGTCGTATGAAGTCGACAAGAGTCTGACAGTGCGTGCGGGTTGGAACCATGGCGATGCTCCATACAATGGCAGTGAAACTCAGTTCAATATCCTCGCACCTGCGGTAGTGGAAGACCACATTACCCTTGGCGGAACTTGGACGCTTGCTAACAAAGGTGAAGTTTCGGTCGCCTACATGCATGCGTTTGCTGGCGAAGTTGCAGGAACCAACACTATTAAGAACCGGATGTATCAAAATTCTCTGGGTGTCTCCTACGGCATGAAATACTAAACCATAGGCGTACCGCAGGTACTCTGCTAAGGGCTGAAACTTAACCGTTTCAGCCCTTTTTCTTTTACCCGTTCGGGTAAGATTCCATTTCTCATGGATGCTTAAAATGAAACGACTCTTCGTATTGGTTTGCTTTTTACTTTGGTCGCCGTTCGCGCTGGCGCTGTCTCCTTATATCCAAGCTAACAAAGTGCCTGGTGCCGATCTGAAGTCGGTGATGGCGGCTGTCGAGGCTAAGCTGCAAGCGGAAGGTTTCAGCCTGGTGGGGCGACACACGCCGGGCGGGGTTCCCGGCCACGGTGTGGTGGTGGTGACCGATAAGGGTTTGCTGGATGCGATTCGCAATATGGGGGGCATGGCCATTATCGGCGCGGGTATTCGCGTGGGCGTGAAGAGCGACGGCACGGTGTCTTACATGAACCCGGAATATTGGTACCGCGCCTATTACCGCAAAGACTATTCCAAAGCCGAGAATGCGGTTAAAGCCGTGCAGGAAAAGCTCGCCAAGGCGCTAGGTGCGGGCAAGGGCTTTGGCGGCGATGTGGATGCCTCCGATTTGCTCAGCTACCGCTACATGATCGGCATGGAGCGTTTCGATTCCGATAAGGGCGAGCTCAAAACCCATGCTTCGTTCGAGGTGGCGGTGAAGACGGTGCAGGACAATCTCGCCAAGGGCGTGGCGCATACCGGCAAGGTGTATGAAGTGATCATGACGGACAAGAAGATCGCGGTGTTCGGCGTTGCGATGAATGACGCCAAGCATGGCGAAGGCTGGTGGGTGAAGAAAGTCGGTTCCGATCATATCGCGGCGCTGCCGTGGGAGATTGTCATTGTCAACGGCAAGGTCTCGGCGCTGTATGGCCGCTACCGCACAGCCCTGGGTTGGCCAACGCTGGGCATGGGCACCTTTATGGCGATCTCGGACCATCCCGACACGACGGCGGAAATGCTCACCGCGGTGGCTGGTGGAAAGTGGGAGAAATTCAGCGCGTTTTAACGCCATGTATAAAGCCATGCTTATCTCGGGCACGCTTAAAAAGGGCTGAAGCTTTACCGCTTCAGCCCTTTTTCTTTGTTCTGAACTCGGGTAGTATCAAACGACTTTTCGTGCCAGTACTTATCTACTATCATTTCGGGCATTGTAGGGTTCGGTTCACCACAGAATTTCATCGCTGGATTCAAAAAACAAAGGAGGCTGGAATGTTTAAATTTCTCAAGCAGATGTTTATCGCAATGTTTGCCCTGGCATGTACAAGCGGTTTGGCGCTGGCGGCGGATGATGATGTGCTCAAACCCTTTGTGCTGGGGTCAAAAAGTGCGGGTTCAGTGGCGGAGAAAGCCGAGGCAGCTAAGGCAGCGCTGACGGCCGAGGGCTTTACGGTGGTAGGCGCCTATTCACCCTATCCCAATGCATCGGTGATTGTGGTGACCAACGATGAGTTGAAGGCGAACGCCGCAAAATCAACGCATGGCGGGTTTGGCGCGATGCAGCGGGTGTCGGTGACTAAGATGGGCAATGACGTGCAGGTGGCGTACACCAACCCGGTTTACATGGCTAACGCTTATCGCATGGCGGGCGACCTGAAGGGGGTGGCGGCGAGCATGGGCAAAGCGCTAGGGCGCGTCGAGGAGTTCGGCGCGAAAGGCCTGACACCTGCCAAGCTGCGCAAATACCACTACATGTTCGGCATGGAATATTTCAATGAGCCGAGCGAATTGGCTGAGCATAAGAGTTATGAAGACGCGGTGAAAACGGTCGAAGCTAATCTTGCCGCAGGCGCGGCCGGCGTGACCAAAGTTTATCGCATCGATATTCCGGGCAAGAAAGAGACCGTGTTCGGGGTGGCGATGAAGGGTAAAACCGACGCCGATAAGTTTATGGACGACAAATACATCATGAGCGAGGTCGATTTTAAAGATGTGCGATCGACCGCTCATTTGCCCTACGAAATTCTTGTGTCAGGCAACAAAGCCTATGCGCTGTATGCGCGGTTCCGGATTGCGGCCAGCTTCCCGGATCTGTCGATGATGGGCGAAAATAGTTTTATGAGAATCATGGATTCCCCAGAGGCGATTCGCAAAGCGCTGACGTTGGCTGCGGGTGGAAAATATGAGGGCGCTAGCTGGAAATAATCGCCTAAGCTTAGCTGCATAAAGTCGACAGCCCATCCCTTATTCGGATGGGCTGTTTTATTTTAGGTAGGGCGCCTTTGCATTCAATGCCGAATCGAAATGGGGCTCAATTTTCTTTGAATATGGTCGATAAGTAACGGTATTGCCTGATTCTCCCTTGAATTCACTATGGCCGATTCCCCCGCCAAGCCCTTACCCGATGTGCAAGCCATGCTGCGCCAGTTGCGCGAGAACTATCTTGCCGAGTTGGACGACAAGCTGGGCGACATCGAATCCGATCTGCTGGCGCTGGACCGTATTGAACATTTTTCCGATGTGTTCGAACGGGCTTACCGCAAAGTGCACTCCCTCAAAGGCAGTGCCGGCACGTATGGGCTGCCCATCCTCTCAAAGATTTGCCACCAACTTGAAGAGCATTTAAACCAGCTCTCGATTACCCCGGCGAAACTGCCTCGCGAAATGTCGGATCGTTGCTTGGCGCATATCAAGCTGATGCGCAAGGCGCGAGACCAGGCGCAGGCGGGGGGCGAACACTTTAACGATATTGAAGAAGAGTTGAGCGTACTGCGCACCCAGTTGCTGGGCGATCGTTATAGCGTGCTGATTGTGGAAACGTCCAAGGTCAATATCAAACTCTGCACCGAAATCATGAAACGTTATCCGGTGCAGGTAACGGTCATGGACAACGGCTATCAAGCGCTAGAACACCTGCTCCAGCAAAAATATCATCTGCTGATTACCGGCTTGGAAGTAAAGGTGCTGAATGGCCTGGCCCTGGTCGCGGCGGTGCGCATGAGCGCGCGCGGCAACCAGGATATGCAGGCGATTCTGCTTTCCTCTTCCAAGCAACCGCCGTTCAAACGTAACGTCGATCCGAATTACATCGTGCCGCGCGATAGCAAGTTCGCTGAAAACTTGGGGCGCGCCATCGATAGCTGCATTGCCGCGCTGCGCGAAAAGGCGGAAGGTTTAGCGTCGTAGCGCCGGCATCCTTGCCGGCATGCCGGCTGGAAGCCGGCGCTACATAACTCAGATTTTCTAGCTAGCCCGATAGCCCAGCGCGTAGGAAATTTGCTCCGCCGCCGCCTTCACTTTCTTCGGCCAGCTCTTTTCGTGTCGATCCACCGGGGCCGAGATCGACAGTCCCGCGATCAGCTTGCCTTCCGCATCGCGAATGCCGGCACCGATGCAAGACACGCCTTTTTCCGCTTCTTCATCGTCGAATGCATAGCCGTTTTTGCGAATCTTGGCCAGCGCCTCACACAAAGCGTTGGGTTGGGTAATGGTATGTTCAGTGTAGGCTGGCAGGCCGGTGCGTTTAGCGTAATCCAGCGCGACCTCATCGCCTGCATCGGCGAGAAATACTTTGCCGACTGCGGTGATATGCAGCGGCGCGCGCGCGCCGACCAATTGCACTACGCGCATCATCGATTGGCCGCTCGCGGTGCGCTCCACGTACACCATTTCATCGCCTTGGCGCAGGCTGAGGTTGACCGTTTCACCGATGTCCTGATGCAGCGTTTGCATGAAAGGCAAGGCCTCGCGCCGGATATCGAGGCGGGCGCGCACCAGATTGCCTAATTCCAACAGCTTTAACCCCAGGCGATACGTGCCGCCGTCGAGTTTGTCCACCAAGCCTTTACCCACCATCACATTCAGAATGCGGTGTGCGCTGGAAGGATGCAGGCCCGCCTGCTGCGCCAGCAATTTCAGACTGGCTGGCTGGGTATGCTCGGCGAGTAAATCGAGCAAGGTCATCATGCGGTCGATGACTTGAATCGAGGATTTAGTGTCTGTATCGGCCATTGGGTGTTTCCCAAAATTTCATATTACAAAATTCTATTCCATATTTTCAAAAGCACAAGCCCGGCGTAGACTGAACCGATAATCCACTCCTGATCATCATGCGCGTCGGACTCTTTGTTACCTGTCTTGTAGATTTAATGCGGCCATCGATCGGTTTTGCCACGCTGCGGCTGTTAGCGCATGCGGGTTGTGACGTGATCGTGCCTGAGCATCAAACTTGCTGCGGCCAGCCTGGTTATAACGCGGGCGATTATACGGCCGCGCGCGAGTTGGCGATCAAACTCACGCTTGAATTTGCCGATTGTGATTATGTTGTGGTCCCCTCCGGTTCCTGTGCCGGCATGATTCGCGTGCATTATCCGACGCTGTTTCCCGATGATTCCGAGCCGGCGCGCCGCGTGCGCGCCTTGGCCGCGCGCACCTACGAGTTGACCGATTTTTTGGTGAATATCGCCAAACTGCAAGATGTGCCGGGCCGTTTCAGCGGCAATCTCACTTATCATGATTCCTGCTCCGGCCTGCGCGAGTTGGGCGTGAAACAACAGCCGCGCGCCTTGCTGGCGCACCTACCCGATGCGAAGCTAAAAGAAATGGCGCAATGCGAGACCTGCTGTGGTTTCGGCGGCGCGTTCTCGGTCAAATTCGACGAGATTTCTAGCCGTATGGCCGACAACAAAGCGCGCCACATTCATGCCAGCGGCGCGAATACCGTGGTGGCGGGCGATCTAGGCTGCTTGCTGAATATCGAGGGCCGCTTGCGGCGCATCGGCGATCAGGCCACGCGCGTGCTGCACATCGCCGAAGTGCTCGCCGGCGACGAGGGGCGAGTGCCATGCAAGTAAGCTCGCTTAAATTTCAGCGTAATGCCGGCAAGAGCCTGCACAACAAAACCCTGCAAGGTGCGCTGAAAAATATCGAATCCCGCTTCGTCGGCGCTCGGCGCGAGGCGATCTCGCACTTGGACGACTTCGAGGCGGTGCGCAGCCGCGCCACAGCCATACGCGATCAAGTGCTGGCCAATCTCGATCAATGGCTGATCCGCTTCGAGCAAGAGGCGCAACGGCGCGGCGCGATCGTACACTGGGCAGAAACCGCAGCGGACGCCAATCGCATCATTTCCGACCTTGCGCGCCAGCATGGTGTGAAAAAGGCAGTCAAATCCAAATCCATGGTGAGCGAGGAGTGCGGCCTGAACGATGCGCTGGAAGCAGTCGGCGTGCAGGTAGTCGAGACCGATCTGGGTGAATACATTTTGCAGCTCGCGCATGAGCCGCCATCGCACATCGTGGCGCCGGTGCTGCACAAAACCAAAGATGAAGTCTCGGATTTGTTCGAGCAACATCATCATCTACCGCGCAAAACAGGCATTGCCGAGCTATGCCAAGAGGCGCGTGAGATCCTGCGCCCGCATTTCATTTCCGCCGACATGGGCATCTCCGGTGCGAATTTTCTCATCGCCGAGACCGGCTCGGCGCTGATCGTTACCAACGAAGGTAATGGCCGCCTGGCCACCACGCTGCCGCGCGTGCATGTGGCGCTCACCGGCATCGAAAAAGTGGTGCCGACCCTGGAAGACGCGACGACCTTGATTCGCCTGCTACCGCGTTCCGCCACCGGGCAAGACATCAC
>JAUXTZ010000143.1 GCA_030681095.1 Burkholderiales bacterium | reverse complement strand
GATAGTCGCGCATCAACGGCTTATCGCCGCGTCCCGCTGTCTTGCGAAACAATTCGTGCTCCAAAATGCCCTTGATGCACAGCTTGCCGCGATTCACATCGGCATCGGCCACGCCGCGTGAGGCGACGGCTGTGCCGGTCTGGTCCAAGCCGACTTCAATAGAGCAGCCGGTGGAACAGTAGCCACACGTGGTGTAACGCCACTCGACGACACCCTTGTCGACGAGCTTAATGGGATTTTTTTTGTTGCGACCGAACAGCATTGCACTTACTCCGTCAAAACATGCGCCTCAATCGAGGCTGACTATTTGCTCCTTCCCCCTTTTAGGGTGGAAGGCTGGGATGGAGGTATTAGGGCTTCTCTCACCCCCACCCTAACCCTCCCCCTGCGAGGGGAGGGAATGTCTCAGTGGTTGGGACATCCTTCACTCGGCGTTAGCGACAGAAACACCTTCTCGCCTTCCACCCGCACCGGGAACGACGCGGCGCAACCTTCGTCCGGCGCCACGGCAATGCCGGTCTCCAGCGCGATGTTCCAGTTATGCAGCGGACACGCTACGGTGCGGCCGTAGATGATGCCTTGCGATAAGGGGCCGCCTTTGTGCGGACACTTGTCGCGCAGCGCGAATACTTCATCCTGCATATTGCGAAACACGGCGATGTCACCCAGCGGCGTTTTCACCACGCGCGCGCCATCTTTAGGGATGTCGGATACGCTTCCTACTTCAATCCATTTTTCGGTTTGCATCGCTACTTTCTTAGCTAAGGAATTCATACGGTTTGCTCCTCAATCACTTTCATCGGTGTGAACTCATGTTTGTCCACGCCCTTGGCACGCTCGGCCCAGGGGTCGAAGCGATAGATTTCTTGTGACTCAAGGAAACGCTTGTAGGCTTCAGCGCGGCCTTCGGCGTCATCCACCACGCGGCCTTTGATATAGGCCAGACCCACCCGCTCCACCCACGGTGCGGTGCGCTCTAAGTAGCGCGCTTCTTCACGGTAGATCTGCATGAAGGCAGCGGCGTACTCCAACACTTCTTCGCGCGTGGTAACGCGGCATAGCAAATCGGTGGCGCGAACTTTCACGCCGCCGTTGCCGCCTACGTGCAGCTCCCATCCCGAATCAATGGCGACCACACCAAAGTCTTTGATGGTGGCTTCGGCGCAATTGCGCGGGCAGCCGGAGACAGCCATTTTGTATTTATGCGGCGTCCATGAACCCCAAGTCATTTCTTCGAGATCAATGCCCATCTGGGTCGAATCTTGCACGCCAAAGCGGCACCACTCGGAGCCGACACAGGTTTTCACCGTGCGCAACGCCTTGCCGTAGGCGTGGCCGGAAACCAAACCGCGATCGGCTAGGTCGCCCCACACCGCAGGCAAGGATTCTTTTTTCAAGCCGAGCAAATCGATGCGCTGGCCACCAGTGATTTTCATGGTGGGCACTTCAAATTTCTCGGCCACATCGGCAATCGCGCGCAACTGATCCACCGTGACCGATCCACCAAACAGGCGCGGGATCACGGAGTAAGTGCCATCCTTCTGAATGTTGCCGTGGGCACGCTCATTGATGAAGCGCGATTGGTAGTCATCCTTCGCCTCCTTAGGCCAGGTCGAGATCAGGTAATAATTGAGGGCCGGGCGGCAGGAAGGGCAACCATCGGGTCGCTTCCATTCGAGCTTGCTCATCACTTCAGGAATGGAAATGAGCTGTTGATCACGAATCGCGGCGCGCACTTGATCATGGGTGTAGTCGGTGCACTTGCACATGGGCTTGGCTTCGGGCGCTTCATAATCGCCACCCAGCGTTTGGGCCAGAATCTGCTCCACTAGGCCAGTGCAGGAGCCGCACGACGCCGCCGCTTTGGTGTGGGCCTTCACATCATCCAGTGTGAACAAACCTTTGGTAATAATGGCCTTGGTGATATCGCCTTTGCACACGCCGTTGCAATCGCAGACTTGATCCGTATCTTTCATCGCGGCCGCACGACTCTGGCCGCCATGGCCCGCATCGCCCAAATGCGTTTCACCGAACAACAAGCGATTACGCAGCGCGGAAACATCGGTGCCTTCGCGCATCAGTTTGAAATACCAATTGCCATCGCCGCTCTCACCATAGAGCACAGCACCGACCAGTTTGTTTTCCTTCAATACGAGTTTTTTGTAGAGGCCGCCCTTGGGGTCGGACATCAACAAATTTTCTGTGCCCTCGCCGCCCAGATAATCACCGGCGGAGAACAGTTCAATGCCGGTGACCTTGAGCTTGGTCGAAGTGACCGAACCGGTGTAGCGTCCGATGCCATATTCGGCCAGATGGTTCGCGCACACCTTGGCCATTTCGAATAAGGGTGCAACCAAACCATAGGCAATGCCGCGATGCGACACGCACTCGCCGATGGCGTAAATGCGCGGATCGAAAGTTTGCATGGTGTCGTTGACCACAATGCCGCGATTGCAATGAATGCCTGCGGATTCGGCCAGCGTGGTGTTGGGGCGAATGCCCACCGCCATCACCACCAGATCAGCCGGCACTTCCTGGCCATCTTTGAAGCGCACGGCGGCCACGCGGCCATCCTTGCCGATGAGTTGCTCAGTTTGTTTGCCCATCAGGAAATTGAGCCCTTTATCTTCCAGGCTCTTTTGCAACATTTTGGAAGCGACATCATCCAGCTGCCGCTCCATGAGATGTTCGGGTAAATGTACGACGGTCACATCCATGCCGCGCAGCTTCAAACCATTCGCCGCTTCCAAACCCAACAAGCCGCCGCCGATCACGACTGCGTGCTTGTATTTAGCGCTCGCCTCGACCATGGCATCCACATCGTGAATATCGCGGAAGCTGATCACGCCCACCAGATCGTTGCCGGGCACGGGCAGCATAAAAGGATTGGAGCCGGTGGCGAGAATCAAGCGGTCATATGCGGCGCTGGTGCCATCTTCTGCATGCACGGTGCGATTTTTACGATCAATGCGTGTAATTTTTTTGTTCAGATGCAGCGTGATGCCGTTTTTTTCATACCAGTCGACATCATTGAGCATGATGTCTTTAATGGTCTGCTCACCCGCCAACACAGGCGAGAGCAAAATCCGGTTGTAGTTGGCATAGGGCTCGGAACCGAACACCGTGATGTCATAGAGATCGGGCGCCAATTTGAGCACCTCCTCCAACGTACGCACACCCGCCATACCATTACCGACCATTACTAATTTCATGCGTTTCATCGTTTGCTCCAAGTACGTTTTTGTTATAACAATAATTAAGTGAACAAGCTTTACCTAAGCCGCCGCCAAGCTGCCCGTCTCCACCGCTGCGATTGCCTTCGCCTGATTAAAATCCTGCGAATAGCCCGATGCATACAAGCAGCAAGCGAGTTGATTCACCAGCGGCAGCGGCGCCGATATTTCACGTGCCAGTACACGTTTGATCCAACGCGCGGTCGACACCGCATCGCAGGTGTCAGGGATCGGCGGCACACTTTTGATCGGGCCGGACTCAGCCTCAAACAACACACGTGATTCGCCGCCTTGAAAATAGCGCAACTCCGGGCGACGCTTGGGATTGGCATACGGCTCGCCCTCGGTGCCACGCAAGAGCAAAGCGTCGAAGCCGGTGGTGATTAGGAAATCGGATAGTAGTTGTAAGTAATCGGGATGGCTCGCACTGATCAAGCGCAGCCCCACACCATTGAATGGATCAATCAATTTGACCAGCGTATGTGCGCTATTGCGCACGCCGAGCCGGCTACGCGCATTGAGCAAGGACGCCAAGCCCGGGCTCAACGCGCTGGTGGGCACGAATGCGATCAGATCATTGGCGAGACGCGTCTCCGCTTGCACAAGCGTGGAGCATGGCAAGATATCCAACTCCCGCATCACATGCACCGTCGCGACGCGGCCATGACCTTCCAACTCGCCATGCAACAGCACCGGCACGCCGAATTGCTTGAGCCATAAGGCGATCAGCGGGGTGAGATTGGCCTGACGGCGCGCGCCGTTATAGGTGGGAATCACTACCGGACGTGGGCCGCTCGCCGGCGGGGTCAGTTTGTAAACGCGCTTATCCACTGCCTGATAGAAACCGAGCAACTCGTCGAGCGTCTCGCCCTTCATGCGCATGGCCATCAACAAGCCACCCAGCTCCATATCGGGCACGCCGCCATCGAGCATCGCGCTCATCAAATGCTGGGCATCGTCTTCGCTCAACGGCCGGCTACCATTAGGGCCACGGCCGATTTCTTTTAAATAGGCGGTGTAGCTCACGCTGGTTTCCCGATCATGGTGCCGACTGGATGCATTTGGATTTCTTTCATCTATCTCTCAGGTGTTTTCCTCTCTAATGCAATCCCCGTGCCACTATATTTTTTATATATCTTTCAGCGTCTTACCAGGAATAGTTTGGATGGCCATATAAGAACACGCTTATTTGTGGTGCATGAATAGGTAATGGTGCCTCATGCTGGTGCGAGACCTGAAACAGGCCAAAAAAACCGCTTTTTAAATATGGCCGAATAGCCTCAACCGCACCGCACCGGTAGAATACGGCCTCCTCATGCGATCCCTCCTGGCCTGCCTCCTCCTGCTGATTTTCAACCACGCCGCGCTCGCCGCGACCGAGGACGTGTTCCGCCGCTATCAAGACCGCATCGTGCAGGTGCGTATTTTGGTGGCGGCAAGCGGCGCCAAGACGGGTATGGGTTCAGGTTTCGTCGCCACGTCCGATGGCCTGATCGTCACCAACTATCATGTCATCGCCGATCTGGTGCAGCAGACCGGCCAATATCGCGGCGAGATTCTCGGCGCGGACGGCAAACTCGGTAAGTTGGAACTGATCGATTTCGATGCGGTGCATGATTTAGCGCTGGTGAGATCGGACCTACCGCAACCGCGCCCGTTTGAATTGCATACCGCTTCGCTGCCGACCGGCATGCGGGTATTTTCCATCGGTACGCCGTTCGACCTTGGCTTCACCATCGTCGAAGGCACTTACAACGGGCTGCTGGAACAATCGCTGTACGAAAAAATTCATTTCACCGGCTCGATCAATCCGGGCATGAGCGGTGGCCCGGCGGTGTTGAACAACGGACGCGTGGTGGGCGTCAATGTCGCCACCGCCGGCAACCAAGTGAGTTTTTTGGTACCGGCGAAATATGTGCGCGCCCTGCTGAGCCGCACACATGGCGCAAAGCCATTAACCCCGGAGGCCGCCCAAGCGCGCTTGCGCGACCAATTGATCTCGAACCAAGCGGCTTATATGACGCAGATCATGTCCGCGCCGTTTATGACCAGTCAACTTGGCCAGTATCAAGTGCCTGGCCGCCTCGCGGGCTTTATGAAATGCTGGGGCGATTCACAGCAATTGCCGGAAAATCGTTTTGACCAAGCCACGCAGGAGTGTTCCTCGGAAGACGACTTGTATGTATCGCGCACGCAGACCACCGGCATCGTGCATTTCCAGCACCAATGGCTGGCCGGCAAGCAGCTCAATCGCTTCCGCTTCTTCAATCTGTATCAGGCGCAGTTCAACGCCAATTACCCCGGCCTGCGCGCGACGCAAGAAGATGTCACCAAATTCAGTTGCCACACCGATTTCATCAAAACCAACGGCGTCAATTTCAAAGCCGCCTTGTGTCTGCGCGCGTACAAACGCCTGCCTGGTTTGTTCGACGCGGTGTTGAAAGCCGCCACCCTGAATGAAAACCAACGCGGCGTGCAAACAACGCTGGTGTTGGCGGGCGTCTCCGCGGAGAACGTGACACGCTTTACAAAGCGCTATTTGGGAAGCTTTCGATGGAGCCCGTAGTCATCGCCGAAGTGTTGGAGAAATCCGGCAAGGTGCATGAGCGCGTGCGGATCAGCTGCTTTCCTGCGGTCATCGGGCGTGGCTACGACAGCGATATGATTCTGAGCGACGAATTTGTTTCCGCGCATCACGCACAAATCGTGCTGGATGAAACCGGGCAGCCGGTGATCAAAGATCTCGATACGGAAAATGGCACTTATCTGTTGCCGACGATGCAGCCGGTTAGCCATCTCGCGCTCGGCGCGGAAACGCTGCTTCGACTCGGCCAAACACTGGTGCGTTTGCGCCGGCCTGAATTTCCGGTGGCACCGACGCGCATTGATACGCTCATACACAGCCGCCTGACCCAGTTTTTTAGCAGTGGGTTAATGCTCACGACGCTGGGCTTGCTGCTGCTGGGGATGCTCGGCTTCCATGCCTACCAAATCTCGGCGCAGCAAATCAAACTCAGCAAGCTGCTGTTGGAGACCCTCGAAATCGCCATCTTAGTGCCGACCTGGGCCGGGCTGTGGGCGATTTTAAGCCGGGTTTTCGCGCACCATACCGCTTATGTCTCGCATGCCGTGATTGCCGCACTGGCCGTCATCAGCTTTTTTGTCGCGGATACCTTAGCGGAATACTACGCATTTGGATTTTCGGCGCAGCTCAGCGCTGAAATCTTGTTCCATGCTTTATTTGGATTGATTGCAGCCTTGGTGCTGTATGGGCATTTGCGCTTCGCGACCTTGCTTTCGCCTAAGCGCATCGGCGTATTTTCCGGCATGATCGCCGCGGGGATCGTGGCCCTTTCCGGTTTCGCCACTTATGTGCAGGGTTTGGATTTCAATGACACCCTGCCCTATCCACCGGAACTTAAACCGGCGCAGTTTCGCATGGTGCCGGAACAGTCGCTCGATGCCTTCATCCGCGCTGCGGAGCAGTTGCCGCAGCAGATTGATCCGCGCAACTAGCTGGTTCAGTACTTATCCCACAATTCAGGGCGCGCCCAATATTTGCTATTGAGCCACTCCGGCGTGGTTTTGTAGGTGCGCAAATCGAATTTTAGTAGCGCGAGCGGCAGGCCGTTTTTTGCATAGACATTCACTCGCTCCATGCCGAGGCCGATCAGGTCGTTGTATTCCCAAAAACTGGCGTGATTAAGCCAAGCCTTGCCGATCGGCGCCAAGACATACAGCTGCTTGGCGTGAACATCGCGCAGACTGGCCAGCAACATACTGGCGTCGCGTTTAGGCAAATATTCCAGCACCCCGGTGATGAAGACAAAATCAAAGCGGCCCGCTGCTGCAACTTGCGCAAGCCAATCGCCTGCGGTCAAATGCGTTAAAACAAAACTAGGATTGGCAGCAACATAATCGGTAAACACCTCGTCCGCTTGCGGCCCGATCGCTAGCACGGTGCGCGGCTTGGCATCGTTCAACGCCAGAGCGATATCCGCGAGATATCCTTGATTTTTGCCGTGCCCCATTTAGGTTTGCCCGATGTTATGGATAAGTACGACGCCCTACCCACAATATGACAGATTGATATTTTTATAATTTAGACAACAAACTTTAGTCCGTAAAGTTACATATTGGCGCCAACAGTTACTCTATCACATTAACTATCCTATCTAATTACCGGATTTGTTGCGGTTTTGTAATTATGTAGCTATGCTTGGCTCACACATCGGGGGGTGAGCGATATGGCTGTCATTACCGTGTTCAACCAAAAAGGCGGGGTGGGTAAAACCACGACCAGTTTGAATCTGGGTGCCGCGCTCGCGCTCGCCGGGTGTCCGCCGCTATTGATCGACCTTGATCCGCAAGCGCACCTCTCGCTCATCACCGGCAGCGTTGTCGATTCGAGCGAGGAGAGCATTTTCAGCTTCTACCTCAAGACGCGCCCGCTGACCGAGTTAATTCGTCCCGCCGGCAACATCGGACGCATCATCCCTTCGCATCTCGATCTGGCGAAAGCGGACACCCTCTTCGGCAAGAGCTATAATGTGGTGACGCGTTTGGCGACCGGTCTCAGCACGGAGGCCATGCAGCAAGACAGCGCGCCGATTGTGATCGACTGTTGCCCGATGCTGGGAGTGTTGTCCTTGAACGCCTTATTCGCATGCGATCTCTTGCTCATCCCGATTTCCACCGATTTCTTGGCATTGAATGGCGCAGTGCAAGTGGAAAAGACCTTGAAGGCCTTGGAGCAAGTACTGAAAAAGCGCCTGCCGCGACGCTATCTGCTGACCCGCTTCGACAAGCGGCGCAAAATGACGCGCCAAATCCTAGCGCAGGCGCAAGAAAAATTCGGGGACGATTTGTGCACCACCACCATCGCGGAAAATGTCAGCGTGGCCGAGAGCCCGGCTTTGAATAAAACCATTTTTGAACATGCGCCAAACAGCCGGGGGGCGCAGGATTATGAAGTGTTACTGGAAGAATTAGTCGGCAGCGGCTTCTTTTCTGACGCGGAAATAACCCTGCCACACAACAAACGCACTGACTACGGGCGTGGCCCGCGCTTGGTGTATCAAGCGAGTATTTGAGCTTTCCATTACGAAGTTAATGCGCAAACCGTTGAAGCTTCACTGGTGTTGACTTGGTTTTGTGGGGCCCCTGTGCACCGCCGAGTAGCGCAGCCATGCCGGGGGGTGTCGGCGAGGACTGTCTGAGCGCGTAGCGCGAGTTCCGCAGCCGCCCGGCATGGCGAGCAACGCAGGGTACCCCCAGCGCTTTTTGCTGGGGG
>JAUXTZ010000130.1 GCA_030681095.1 Burkholderiales bacterium | reverse complement strand
CAGTCAATCGCGTCCGGCGTGGTGCCGATGATGGGCACACCGTTCGCTTCCAGGTCACGCGCCAGCTTGAGCGGGGTCTGGCCGCCGAATTGCACGATCACGCCCACCGGCTTTTCAATGCGCACGATTTCCAGCACATCTTCCAGTGTCAGCGGTTCGAAATACAAACGATCGGAGGTATCGTAGTCGGTGGACACCGTCTCCGGGTTGCAGTTGACCATGATGGTTTCATAGCCGTCCTCGCGCATCGCCATCGCCGCATGCACGCAGCAATAATCGAACTCGATGCCTTGGCCGATGCGGTTCGGCCCGCCGCCCAGCACCATGATCTTTTTGCGGTCGGTCGGCTTGGCTTCACACTCTTCCTCGTAGGTCGAGTACTGATAAGCGGTATCGGTGGCAAATTCGGCGGCGCAGGTGTCGACCCGTTTGTACACCGGATGCAGTTTCAAATCCCAGCGGCGCTTGCGCACTTCGTGCTGGTTGGTGCCGAGCAGTTTGGCTAAGCGCCGATCGGAGAAGCCGCAGCGTTTTAGTTCGCGCAATTCGTCCAAAGAAAGATCGGCCAGCTTGCGCCCGGACAGCGCTTGTTCGCGTTTAACCAAATCCTCGATCTGCACCAAGAACCATTGATCGATATGCGTCAGGCCATGAATTTCTTCCATTGATAGGCCGGCACGCATCGCGTCGGCGACGTACCAAATCCGCTCCGCGCCCGGATTGCCCAGTTCCGCTTCCAGGGTGTCGCGGTCGGTGGTGAATTCGTCCAGCCCGTCCACGCCTGTTTCCAAGCCACGCAAAGCCTTCTGAAAGGACTCCTGGAAGGTGCGGCCTATCGCCATCACCTCGCCCACCGATTTCATTTGCGTGGTGAGCCGATCATTCGCCTGCTTGAATTTCTCGAACGCAAAACGCGGTATTTTGGTGACGACGTAGTCGATCGAAGGCTCGAACGAGGCCGGCGTGCGCCCGCCCGTGATGTCATTCTGCAATTCGTCCAGGGTGTAGCCCACCGCCAACTTGGCGGCCACTTTCGCAATCGGGAAACCGGTGGCTTTCGACGCCAAGGCAGAAGAACGCGATACGCGCGGATTCATTTCGATCACCAGCATGCGCCCATCGTCCGGGTTGATCGCGAACTGCACATTGGAGCCGCCGGTCTCTACCCCGATCTCGCGCAACACCGCGAGCGAGGCATTACGCATGATTTGATATTCTTTATCGGTGAGTGTTTGCGCCGGGGCGACCGTGATCGAGTCGCCGGTGTGTACGCCCATCGGATCGATATTCTCAATTGCACAAATGATGATGCAGTTGTCGGCTTTGTCGCGCACCACCTCCATCTCGAATTCTTTCCAGCCGATCACCGATTCTTCGATCAGCAATTCTTTGGTGGGCGATGCAGCCAAGCCGCGCTCGCAGATTGCGACGAATTCCTCCGGGTTGTAGGCGATGCCGCCACCCATGCCACCCATGGTGAATGAGGGACGGATAATCGTCGGATAGCCCACCATCGCTTGCACTTGCAAGGCTTCTTCCAAGCTATGGGCAATTGCTGCGCGCGCGCATTCCAATCCGATTTTTTCCATCGCCAGCTTAAACTTCTCGCGATCTTCCGCCTTGTCGATGGCCTCGCGCGAGGCGCCGATCATCTGCACATTGTATTTTTCCAGCACGCCGTGCCGCGCCAAATCCAGCGCGCAGTTAAGCGCGGTTTGCCCGCCCATGGTGGGCAGCAAGGCATCGGGGCGCTCTTTCTCGATGATTTTTTCCAGTGTGCGCCAGGCTACCGGTTCGATGTAAGTCACATCCGCCATACCCGGGTCGGTCATGATGGTGGCCGGATTGGAATTCACCAGAATGACGCGGTAGCCCTCTTCCTTCAGCGCCTTGCAGGCTTGCGCGCCGGAATAGTCGAACTCGCACGCCTGGCCGATGATGATCGGGCCAGCACCGATGATGAGGATGGATTTGATGTCAGTACGTTTTGGCATTTTTCACTTGTGCTGATCCATCAGCGCAATAAATCGATCGAATAAATACGAAACATCGTGCGGCCCTGGGCTCGCCTCGGGATGGCCTTGAAAGCTGAAGGCCGGCACGTCGGTGCGGGCGATGCCTTGCAGGCTGCCGTCGAACAGCGACACATGGGTGGGCCGCACATTGGCGGGCAGGGTCGCAGCGTCCACCGCGAAGCCGTGGTTCTGGCTGGTAATCATCACGCGCTTGCTGTCGAGGTCTTGCACTGGATGGTTCGCGCCGTGGTGGCCGAATTTCATCTTCACCGTCTTCGCGCCCGAAGCCAGAGCCAGCAGCTGGTGGCCTAAGCAAATACCGTAAATCGGGATACCGCTGGTCAATAATTCGCTAATCGCTTTTATGGCGTAATCACAGGGCTCCGGATCGCCGGGGCCGTTGGACAGGAAAATCCCGTCCGGTTTCAATGCCAGCGCTTCTTTTGCAGAAGCCTGCGCCGGCAGTACCGTGACCTTGCAACCCCGCTCCACCAACATACGCAAGATGTTGCGCTTAATGCCGTAATCGTAGGCCACGACGTGATACTTGGGGTCGGTGAGCTTGGCAAAACCCTGGCCGCGCACCCAAGTCGAATCCAGCCACTCATAAACTTTGGGGCAGCTCACCACTTTGGCTAAATCCATCCCGGAGAGTCCTGGGAAAGCCTGCGCGCGCTTTAACGCCTCAGCTTCATCTACTTTGCCCGTCATCAGGCAGCCGCTTTGGGCGCCTTTTTCACGCAATATGCGCGTGAGCTTGCGCGTATCGATGCCGGCAATCGCCGGAATGCCGTGGCGCTTGAGGTAATCGCTCAAGCCTTCTTGATTGCGCCAATTGCTTGCCGCCAGCGGTAGATCGCGGATCACCAGGCCATTCGCAAAGACTTTGGCGGCTTCTTCGTCTTCCGGATTAGTACCGGTATTGCCGATG
>JAUXTZ010000126.1 GCA_030681095.1 Burkholderiales bacterium | reverse complement strand
AATCGGCACCAGTTTTTTGAATAGCGGCTGCAAACGTTTCCACACCCCACCGCCCGCCGCTTCCAATACCAGCACGCCGGACCAGATGCCGGCCAAGTGCAACCCCAGGGCAATCAACACCAAATTGGCGAGCACATAGAGCATTTTTTCCGCTGGAAAAAGCTGAGATAGGAACGCGCTGGTGGAACCCAGGGCACCGGCAATCAGCCCGGCGACAGCATAGCTCGCCAGCCGCCCGAGGTTCGCGGCGAGATGATACGAGAAACGCGGCCCGCTGCCCGGCAATTGCAGCGAAAACGCGCCGACGATACCGCCGCACATGCCCACACAATGCACCCCACCGAGGAAGCCGGTAAGGAAAACCGCGAGCAAGCTAATTTCGGGCATGGTGGTTTACTTCGGCTTATCGTGCGTCCGCGCCACCAACCACACCAGCACCAACACCGGCGCACCGATCAGCGCGGTGCCGGTGAAAAAGTTGGCCCAGCCGTAGGCATCGACGAACTCGCCGGAGAACCCTGCAATGAACTTGGGCAGCAGCAGCATCACCGAGGTGAAGAGCGCATATTGCGTTGCGGAGTACGCTTGGTTGGTGAGGCCTGAGAGATAAGCGACGAAGGCACTGGAGGCGATCC
Source organism: Burkholderiales bacterium (assembly GCA_030681095.1). Taxonomy (GTDB): domain Bacteria; phylum Pseudomonadota; class Gammaproteobacteria; order Burkholderiales; family Thiobacteraceae; genus RBG-16-58-11. Next base: position 4,161 of record JAUXTZ010000126.1, on the reverse strand, counting down.
CGGCGGAGAGGTTATCCGCCGATACGGTAAACACCAGCGCGCCGACATCATGGCCGCGCCCGACCAGCCACACGAATAACAAGTTAGTGGCAGCGGATAAGACCGCACCTAAAAATAATGTTCGCATCACGCCCATGCGCATGGTCAACAGCCCGCCCAGCGCCGCGCCGGCGATAGTCATGATCACGCCGTAGACTTTCGATACGGTTGCAACCTCGTCCTTGGTGAAGCCCATCTCCTGATAAAACGGATTGCTCATCACGCCCATCACCACGTCGGAAATGCGGTACACGGCGATCAGCGCGAGAATCAGCGCGGCCTGCCATTTAAAGCGCTGGATAAAATCGATGAAGGGCGACAGCACCGCACTGTAAAACCAGGCCGTGGCATTCAGCACGCTGCCCGACAAGCCGGCTGCGGCGAAGCGTTCGCGCGCGTGGGCTTCGCGCTCGTTGGTGGCCGTGGAGATTTTTTTCTCCGGCTCGCGGATGATCAACGTGGTGAGCATACCCACCAGCATCAGCCCCGCCATCACGGTGTACGCCACTTGCCAGGGGCGGAAATCATAGGTCGCTTCCGACGGATCTATGCTCGCCGCAATCCACAACGCGCCCGCGCCCGCCGTGATCATGGCGATGCGGTAGCCCGCCTGATAAGTCGCCGCCATCGCGCCCTGCTTCTCGGTTTCCACCGCTTCGATGCGGTAAGCATCGAGCGCGATATCTTGCGTTGCCGATGCAAACGCCACCGCCAGCGCGAGGAACACCGTATGCGTTAGGTTCAGTACCGGGTCGGTATTCGCCATGCCAAACAAAGCGGCTGCGATACAGATTTGCGACAGCAGAAGCCATGACCGCCGCTGCCCTAAGCGCGCCGTCAGGATCGGCAGCCTCAGCCGATCCACCAGCGGCGACCACAGAAACTTGAAGCCATACGCTAGCCCGACCCAACTCAAATGGCCGATCGTCGCGCGCGCAATGCCCGCCTCCGACAGCCAGAACGAGAGCGTGCCCAACACCAGTAGCAGCGGCAGCCCGGCGGAGAAACCAAGGAACAGCATACCGGCGACGCGGGGATGAGCGTAAACCTTGAGGGCGTCGCGCCAAGTTTGTTGGGCTACCAAACCGTCTTGACCAATCCGCAATCGCGCAAGTTGGCATCGCAAGTGACTAAGGTCGCATGTTCCAGCACTGCCGTCGCGACAATGATCCGGTCAGCCGGGTCGTGGTTGATGGTGGGCGGGAAGGAAACCGACAAATCCGCGATTTCCGGCGAAATGGGGCGTACGCGAATCGCCCGCGCTGCCAACGCCACGCGCAAAAAAGTGAGCGCGTCCGTACCCGGATCGAGCCGCTTCTTGCTCACCAGCATGGTGATTTCCCACAAGGAAATATCGCTGCACAGCAGTTGGCCCGCTGCTTCCGCCTCCGCGATTACGCGGCGGGCGGTTTTACCGAGTTGTTTGGGGGATAGCGCGTCGTAAATGAAAGCACAGGTGTCAAGAACGACCATGCTGGGCGTTCCAGTCAGCATCCACGGGCGAGACGATATCGCCGATCTGACACTTGGCGCGCAAGGCCGCGAGTTGCGCGCTCGCTGCTAGTTGGTTTAACGCCGCGGGCACCAGGCGCGCAACGATCCGGCCGCGCGAAGTAATCGCGACTTCTTCACCGGCAACCGCACGTGCGAGGTATTCCGCTAGATTGTCGCGTAATTGAGTGGCTTTGACGGTTTCCATGAGCTTGTCCTATATGTACGTTTCAAGCGTACGTATTGCTGCGCGAAAAGTCAAGCTGGTGCGCGTGGGGAACAAGCTATCCAGGAATTGCGCGACGGTTTATATCACGCCCTTTGGGGTGTGCGCAGAGGTGAACAGTGTGTTTGCGTCGAAAAACAGGCCCATTAGCTACGTTTCTTGGCTCCCTTGGGTGCGCGCTTCGACAGGCGGTTGAGCACCGCCTTGCGCTTCGCATCGCTGAGTTGGTCCTGTTGATCCCACTCCGCGCCTTGTTTCGGGCTATACATCTCAACCGACAGCACGGTAGTGGGCAAGGTGATTTGCCCACGGGTGGAAACAATCAGGGTTCGGCGCATGGTTGTACTCCGGTGGATTCAAAATTCATCTTAGCAAATTGTCCGCATTGCGGAAAATCCGCAGTTAACGCCAATTAACTGCTTCCGGCCAGGAGAAATCATGCGTCAAGCGCCAGGGTATGACTGGTTGGTACTGGGAGCTGCCAGCGATCACTCAGAAAGGGTCGGCAGTTATCGACCCTAAGCGGGCATACGAGTTTTGGAAAGCAGACGGTCAGCGTTTGAATTCACCGGCCTGCGCGGCCTTTTGCGCAGGACCGGTGGAATGAGCTGTTAGCCACGTGTTTCGACGGAATAGGCCCACTGAACATGGGTAACGTCCTCGACAATACAACGTTGAAGCGTTGCCAACAGTAGTCGAATGGCGAACATCACGCCATGGCTAAACCTATGCATGTGCTTTTCGTCTTCTTCCCATGCGTCCGCATGCGATACCCAATACTCCAGTCTGGCCGATCCATGAACAAATTCAGAGCGTAAATCGTAAAGGTGTCCAACAACGTTCTTCTTGTCGGCCCATTTGCCAAGCCACATTGCAGCCTTATCGGACAGCTGTTTCCGTAAGTCGCCTATACCATCGCAGTAGAAGGCTTCAAGGCCCTGCATGGCTCTAAATAGGACTTCGCCATCCCTGTGCCAAGTAAGGCCAATCACGTGGGTGTATGCAGCAAGTGCTCGCTCAACCCGTGTGCTAGCTAGGCCACTGCTGAAGAAGGAGGTCTTCTTAGCCCACTCAACAATCTTGCCTAGCTCCAACTGTCTCAGTGGAGGCCAAAGAGGATCTGAGTCTTCGGGAAACAGCATGGCCCAATAGGCTCCTTTTGACTTAAACGGCTGGCGTCCAGCATCGACTACGGTCAATCCGTCCGTAGTATCGATCGCGCCGGGAAAGGCCAGCTCGGAGAGGATAAGAATAGTCTCTAGCGCCGAGCTCATTTCATATGCGGCGATCCCGATGAGCATGGGCTCGTCGAACTGCTTTCCCTCGTTAATTCGCACAAGCTCCGCTACGTCTATTGTGACGGACGCATTCACTTCTATGTATTCAACAAATCCCGCGCTGACTATGATATTTCTGGATGCGAGGTCCTCAACTATGTCGCTAGCGGGTTCTCCGAGGGCTGCAGTTACGCTCCCGATATTCTGATACCCGGCCTGAATTGCGAGTGGCAACTGCGAGATGAATTTGTCACGTGCTTCAGCGTAGGCGGGAAAGCGCTCCTGGTAACCGTATACAGGTGTTCGAATCGGCATCCATGACTTTACTGGTACGCAGAGGCTATCCATAGTGGCTAACAGTTAATCAAAAGATCCGGAAATTTATTAATATAGAGACGGCTGCCATAGGGTCTTATCTTGATGGTTTTTATTGATTATTTTGAACACCGGTCCGGTTTTTACGTTATGCAAAAAGAGACCGGGGGCAAATGCATTATGCCCATCTTTTGAAGTGTCAGCTATGGCTGTGAGTTGCAGATTGTGGTGCTGAATGGCTGGTATGAAGAAACTGCTCTGGCGTCCGCTTCTGGCACTGAGCTGCCGGACTAAGAGCAAACCTGACTGACTCATATCGCACTGCAAAAGAGACATGCAACGAGCAAACCATGACCGCCTCATTTGAGTCGGCTTCAGCTAATCGCGCTACAAAATGGAATCGTAATCGATGATCAACGGCGCATGGTCCGAGAAGCGTTCTTCCTTGTACACCGCCGCGCGTTGCGCCGTCGCTACGACGCCGGGCGTGGCGATCTGATAGTCGATACGCCACCCGACATTCTTGGCGTAGGCTTGGCCGCGGTTGGACCACCAGGTATAGGCTTCCCCGGTCGCGTCGGGGCACAGCCGGCGATGGACATCGACGAAGCCGACTTGGTCGAAAATCTCCGTCATCCAGGCGCGCTCTTCCGGCAGGAAGCCGGAGTTTTTCTGGTTGCCTTTCCAATTCTTGAGGTCGATTTCCTGGTGCGCGATGTTCCAATCGCCGCAGATCACGACTTCGCGCCCGCTGGCTTTGAGTGCTTTCAAATGCGGCATGAAGCGTTCCATGAAACCGAATTTGGCCTGCTG
>JAUXTZ010000122.1 GCA_030681095.1 Burkholderiales bacterium | reverse complement strand
TATCGGCCAATACATTAACCGCCAGGAAATTTTGCAGGCCGCAGGCCTTGAGAATCTGTGCCGCATTGGAAGAGAAGCCGCATTGCGGAAACTGCGGCGTGCCTTTCATGTACAGCACGACGGTGTTGTTGGTGACTTGTTCACGGATGGTATCTAAAGCGCTCATTTGTTTATCTCAATCAATAAGTTAAGTTAAAGGTTAATACCTGATTAAATCTATCGGGAATTATAGGGGGCTGGGCCGGGAACGTCAATATCCCTATTGGCTTAGCTTAGGCCGCCTTGTCTTTAGGCGAAATAAACGCTTTATGAAATAAGTGGCGGATCAATAGCCAAGGTGGCATGCGAAGCCAATGGCCGCGGATGTAGAGCAATCCGCGAGCGAACGGCGTGAAGCTATCGTTACAGCTTGCATGCTCGGGTGCTAATGCTCGTTCAAACAATGCATCCATCAGTCGAGGGAAAACAGGGCGGATTTCCTCTGGCAAAGCCGGGATAGGCGTATCGAATACCTGGCGGCAATAGCGTAGCGCGTAGTAGAGGGGGCGGGTCAAATTCAGCAGGTGCGCGCGTTCGACGAGCGCGTCCCAGAAGCCAGCGTGCTGGCCGAAATGGCGCAGCAGCGCATCCAAATCGCTTAAGTCGCGCAGACCGTGGCTTAACTCCCCTTCGTGGAACAAGTGCGTTGCGCTGTGCAGCACCATGTCCGGCGGCGAGAGGACGCAGAAAAGCGGATCATCCGGAAGCGGAATGGAGGCTTCGATCAACGGTCTTGACGGAGTCTTGATGCGCGCCGTGAGCGGTAAAATAGCATGATGCACGTCCACTACAGACATCCGTTTGATATGGCGCAAGGGTGGAATTTCATGCATCCACTTGCGGTAATAACGCTGATCGTGGGGGTCATGGTGGCCACTGGCCCAGCCGCGCAGCATCAACGCCGTTTCAACCTCGCCGATTGCAGATTCTGGTACGAGCAAATCGATGTCGGAGAACAGCCGCCCATGAGCAGGGGGCAATTGTGCGGCGAGATAAGCCGCCCCTTTCAATAAAATAATGGGTACACCTAGCGGATCCAGTGCTTGTCGCAAAAAGAACAACTCTCTTTGCACGGCCATGGTTTGGCTCTGCCCGATTGTCTGTGCGGCTTCCAGATGAGCGCGAGGCTGGGGAGGAATACGCTCCCAGCCGCCGCTTTGTTGGGCAAGCCAGGCGAGGCGAGCGAGCAGGCCAGCACGGCGAGCTTGGCGGATGAGCGTTTCCCACTCGTGCAGCGTCCAATCGGGCAGCGCGCTGGGATAGCGTAGCGCGCGGGCGCTAAGCGTTCGCGTCACTTTCATGGCGCGGGATTAAGTTGTTCGAAACTGGCGATCGCCTGGTCGAGGTCGCTGTAGGTGAAATCAAAGCAAGCGCAAGTATCCAACATGGCCGCCAGTGTATGGAAAGCCTTTTCCCCGAGCAAGCTGTAGTTGAAGCCTTGATCCACCGCGCGCAAAAATGCGCGCGCAGTTCCCAGACGGGTGAGCTGCACAGGTTCCCCCGCTCGCCATTGGGGGAACACGACCCATGCCGGCTTGGCGAGTTCATGCATGCGCGCGACGCTGTCGCCCGTCGGCTTGAGATGCGCGACCGAACCTTTGATCGTGTCGTGTGCGATTTCACCGATGATGGCGCTGCGTTCATATTTCCGAATGATATCGATCGACTGGTTTTTTAAACTGACCGGACGCGCGATCGGCCAGATCAGCCCGGTTTGGGTGTCGATCAAGGCCAATTCGTCAGATAAGAGGCGCCAGCCACGCAGTGACAAGGCGGCGGCGAGCGTGCTTTTTCCGGAACCGGGAGGAGCAGGGAGTACCACCGCGCGCCCATGACGTTCGAGCACAGCGGCATGCAGAATCAAATATTGGTGGGCGTGCGCAGAGATGCACCAATTGATACCCCACTCCAACATCGCAAACCCTTGCGGCAAGGGTAGTGGTTTAAAAGGGTAATGCCCGTCCAAATCGAATTGAACTTGGGGTCTGACCCAGCGACGCAGCCATTGTGGCGGGGCAACACGAACATGAAAATCCACGAAATCCGCATCGCTTACTAAGGGGAAATCGGCATAGAGCAATTCGAGTTGGGATGCTACCTGAGGTAAGGGAGATCGAATGCGCACGGTAAACGGGCCGGCGCGCAGACTCACGCCCTTGCCGGCAAGCGCTCGATTGAATTCGGGATGGGTGCTGACGATCAATCGGTAACTCGGAAAACAAGATGCTGTTGCTCTAAGGCAAAGAGCATGCCTTGAATATCATCTGAGGAAGCGGCATCGTTGAATTCCGCATCGAAAAGCGGCCGAAGTGCGCTATGGAGTTGGGCGAAATCAAGCGCACCACGTTCACTCAGCACCTGAATCAGTTGGGCAAGCGCTGCGCTGACCAAATGCGTATCGCCCCCCAGCGGGTTGAACACCACGCATTCGCCCTCCCAGCACCGAATGAGCGGTTTAGGCGTTGCGATACGCCAAATCGTGTTTTGTAGGTTCAAAAATAATTTTGATGTGAAAATCGACTACGGAAATTCTATTATTTGCCAGGCTTGCTATAACAGGTGGTGTCTACTGTACTGTTGTTGTTGTCGTTGGCATTGTTGAGCGGGCAGCCCCGGTTATTGAGCATATCCAGCATGTCTTTGAATGCTCCGCAGTCGCTGTAGTTGCTGAACATTTGGATGATGTTGCTGGCGGTGTAGCCATAAGCTTCGGGAAAACTGGCTGCGTTGAGCAATGCGGCAACCGCGTGTCCACCAACGCGCGGGCAACGCGGGTCATCGTTGCCTTGCATTTGCATGACTTCCAGCAGCGTAAAAGGGTGGTTATCGCAAACACGAATGTAATCGCCCACGCCAAAAACGGCATTGAAGCTGTCACCCGGCTGATACCCTACCCAGGAAGCTGCACCTCTTTTGATAGCGTTAGCTTTCCAATAGCCGGGGGTGCAACCGCCACATGGCACTTGATGCGGCACGGAGGTGTTGCCCGACATCATGCCGGAAACGGAGCAATGGTTACCCCACACAGGCTGGCTAGCCACGGTCAAAATAATACCTGAACCGGCAAAACCCGCTTTTGTAAAGCGTCGGCGCGATTCGTCTACCTGAGTCGGCTCGATCGTTTCAATGGGATCCGGAATTTTTTTCATTGCTATCTCCTGGGCTGTATTTTGATACAACCCGCATCGTTCAAATTTGCCGCGTGTCAGGTAAAACAGAGCAAGTTCCGCGCCATTTCTTGCATTTTATTTTATTTTTATATAAATCAGTAAGTTAAATTATCGCGCTAGGGTCGTCCTGGTTAAATTGGCTAAAAGTGTAAAATTTTCCAACACTTCTGCCAGGCTTGGCTACAGTGTTCCGCCACTGACTCTATCCCATCCGGCGAGATCCACATAGCTGGCGATATATCTCCAGCCGTGTTTCTGTAATACTGCCCGACAGGTTTCGCCTTGATCGTAGCCGTGCTCAAAAAGTAAGTATCCACTTTCTCGCAAATGGCTACGTGATCTATGTGCGATATGGCGGATCGCGTCCAGTCCGTCGATGCCGCTCACCAGCGCCATGGGGGGCTCAGATTTTACATCGCCTTGCACCAAGTGGGGGTCGCCCGTCGCGATATAGGGTGGATTGGATACGATGAGGTCGAAGGAGTTCGTAGCGTCGAGCGCAGCGAACCAGTCGCTTTCAATAAACTCGACATTCGTGCAGCCTAAACGAGCAGCGTTTTGCTTGGCTACGGTTAAGGCACCGGGAGAGCGGTCTACTGCGGTGATTTGCGCCTGTGGTCGCTGCTTAGCAATGCTTAGCGCGATGGCCCCGCTACCTGTACCAAGATCGAGAATACGCATCGGTGTGTCGCGGGGGATTTGTTCCAAAGCCAGTTCAACCAGCAACTCGGTCTCTGGACGCGGGATCAGCACATCCGGCGTGACTAAAAATTCCAAACCGTAAAATTCACGTTGGCCAGTGAGATAGGCGATCGGTTCACCAAGTTCGCGCCGCGCGAGCAAGGCTTCAAATTGGGCCTGGTTTAGGTTGGAAAGCGCGGCTTCAGGATGCGCCAGCAGATAAGCGCGGGGTCGGTTCAGCACATGACCCAGCAGCACCTGCGCTTCCAATCCGGCAACACTCGGATCAAGACCGAGCGCCTGCACCAATCGGCTACGTGCCGCACGCAGCACGGTGCCCAGCGAACTGGGATTCACACCGCAGGCTCGGCTAAGGCGGCGAGCAGGTCCGCTTGGTATTGGTTGGAGAGCGCCTGAATCAGCTCTTCCAGGTCGCCATCCATGATGAAATCGATCTTGTACAGGGTGAGATTGATGCGGTGATCGGTTATGCGGCCCTGCGGGAAATTGTAAGTGCGGATGCGCTCCGAGCGGTCACCGCTGCCGACCAGCGATTTGCGCGTCGCGGCTTCCTGCGCGTGCTGCGCTTGCATCTGCTGGTCCTTGATGCGTGCCGCCAGCACTGACATGGCCTGCGCTTTGTTGCGGTGTTGCGAGCGGTCGTCTTGGCATTCCACCACAATGCCCGTGGGCAAGTGCGTGATGCGCACCGCCGAATCGGTTTTGTTGATGTGCTGGCCGCCCGCACCGGAGGCGCGGTAGGTGTCGATGCGCAAATCGGCCGGATTTAAATTCACATCGGCGATTTCGTCCGCCTCCGGCATGATCGCCACGGTGCAGGCCGAGGTGTGAATCCGGCCCTGGGTTTCGGTATCCGGTACGCGCTGCACGCGGTGCCCGCCGGACTCGAATTTCAATTTGGAATACGCCCCAGTACCCATAA
>JAUXTZ010000120.1 GCA_030681095.1 Burkholderiales bacterium | reverse complement strand
TATCGGCCGTGCGGTGTCGTGGCTGATTCTCGCTACTGTACTAATCAGCGCCGGCAACGCCATCATGCGCAAGGCATTTCAGATGAGCTCCAATGCCTTTCTCGAAATCCAGTGGACCTTGTTCGCGGCGGTATTCCTGCTCGCGGCCGGCTATACGCTGTTGAAGAACGAGCATGTGCGCATCGATATTCTCTCTAGCCGCCGCAGCCCACGCGCGCAAGCCTGGATCGATCTTATCGGCGGGCTGTTATTTTTACTGCCGCTGTGCGCCCTCGTGCTCTATCACGCCTGGCCGTTTTTTTTGAATTCATATAGCGCGCAAGAGTGGTCGAATAATCCAGGCGGCTTGATACTGTGGCCGGCGAAGCTGATGATCCCGCTTGGCTTCACGCTGCTGCTGCTACAAGGCATGGCGGAAATCATCAAACGCATCGCTTATCTGGCTGGACACGATACCCCGGAGCAAAAACCATGAGCGCCGATTGGCTGGCCCCGCTCATGTTCGGGGCCTTGGTGCTGTTTTTGTTGCTGGGCTATCCGGTCGCCTTCGCGCTCGCTGCCAACGGCTTGCTGTTCGCCGTAATCGGCATTGAATACGGCCTGCTCACGCCTGATCTGCTGGGCGCGCTGCCGCATCGCATCTACGGCATCATGCAAAACGAAACGCTACTGGCGATCCCCTTCTTCACCTTCATGGGCTTGGTCATGGAGCGCAGTGGATTAGCCGAAGATCTGCTCGACACCATCGGCCAACTTTTTGGCCCGATGCGCGGCGGCATTGCCTATGCGGTGATTTTCGTCGGCGCGCTGCTCGCGGCCACCACGGGCGTCGTGGCCGCGGCGGTGATCTCGATGGGCTTGATCTCGTTGCCCTTGATGCTGCGCTATGGTTACGACCGGCGCTTGGCCGCCGGCGTCATCGCCGCCTCCGGCACGCTGGCGCAAATCATTCCGCCAAGCTTAGTGCTGATCGTACTCGCCGATCAATTGCAGCAGCCGGTCAGCGATATGTACCAAGGCGCGCTGCTGCCCGGCCTCATGCTCGCCGGCCTGTACCTGGTATATGTGCTGGCCGTCACCCTGATCAAACCCGCTGCGGCCCCGGCGCTACCCTTGAGTGCGCGCTCCCTCAGCGGGCGCCAACTCGCCATCAAAGTAATGGTCTCGCTGGTGCCACCCTTGGCGCTGATTTTTCTGGTGCTGGGCACTATCTTCATGGGCATCGCCACCCCCACCGAAGGCGGGGCGATGGGCGCGGTCGGCGCGCTCGCTTTGGCGTTCCTAAATCGGCGCTTCAATCTTTCGCTGCTGAAACAAGCCTTGGATTCCACCACCAAGTTGTCTTCGTTCGTGCTGTTTATTCTGATCGGCTCCACCGTGTTCGGCCTGGTGTTCCGCGCGGTGAACGGCGACCTATGGGTGGAACAATTGTTGGGCACGCTACCCGGCGGCGCGCTCGGCTTTTTGATTGTGGTGAATCTGCTAGTCTTCGTGCTTGCGTTCTTTTTGGATTTTTTCGAGCTGGCCTTCATCCTGGTGCCGCTACTCGCCCCGGTCGCGACCCTGCTTGGCATCGACTTGGTATGGTTCGGCGTGCTGCTGGCGATCAACATGCAGACTTCCTTCCTGCACCCGCCATTCGGCTTCGCGCTTTTCTTCCTGCGCAGCGTCGCGCCGAAAGAGGATTACCTGGACAAAGTCACGGGGGAATTAACCGGGGGGGTGAGCACCGCGCAAATCTATTGGGGTGCGGTGCCCTTCGTGTTGATACAAATCGCCATGGTGGCGATGGTGCTTGCCTTCCCGCAACTGGTTGGGGATTTCAGTAAGAAAGTGATGGAAGATACGCCGCTTAAGATTGAGCTGCAGGCGGAGTAGGTTGGCACGATTGAGGCGCTAATTATTCGATAAGAATCAATTCATGCGCCAACGGACGGACGATGAAGGAGAAGAAGACTATGCGCAGTAGCTTATCCATCGGAAAATCCTAAATCCAGCTTATCCACCATAGGCAAATTGCACTCATTGCGGAAACTCAAAACCAACTGGCAAGCGCCCACGAGTTTTCTCTCGCAAATCACGCGCAGTGGTCGGGCTCAATTGCTTGAGCTTATCGTAGGCTTGCAGCGCCTCGTTGCGGTTGTTAAGCGAGAGGTGGATACCCGTCAAGAGATACCAGCCACCCGGATTCTGCGGCAATTGCTGCACCAGCGATTCGGCGTAGGGCTTAGCCTTGTCGGGCTGCTTGCTTGCCAGGTAGGCCTGCGTTAGAAATAGCTTGGCATCTGCCGCAGTCGGGGCGAGGGTGAGCGCTTTTTCCAATATCACGATGGCCTTACCCAATTGACCTAAGCGTAAGTAGGCTTCTCCGAGATTGATCCATGCGGTCGCAAAATCGGGTTGCAAACGTACCGCCGTTTCCAAGGCTTGAGCGGCCTCCGCGAATCGCCCCAGCTTGAGCAGTGTGTAGCCCTTGTTGCTCCAGCCATAAGCATCGGCCCCATTGATGGCAAGAGACTGCTCCGCAAAAGAAAGCGCTTCGGCGTACTGGCCGCGCAAGCCGTGATAGGTAGCCAATGCGCTAAGCATGACAGTGTTTTTTGGATCGATTTCCTGA
>JAUXTZ010000098.1 GCA_030681095.1 Burkholderiales bacterium | reverse complement strand
AAATACAGCAACACCCCCGCGCCGCCGGTGAACAGCATCAGCGCGAACGCCCAGGCGGTCAGGCGTGCCAGTGCAAACAGGGTGTGGCGCCGGTAATGGGTGAGCACTTCCTCACGCATCTGCGGTCCGGTCTGGGAAAAGTCGAGCAGCGATTTGGCGAGCAGCGCCGCCGCTCCCAGGCCCGCCACCCCCATCGCGGGCAGAATACCGGCCCAGCGCGCATCGCCGGCGGCGAACCAGGCGATGAGGCCGCTGGCGGCGGTGAGCAGTGCCAAGGCCTCAACGCACAGCATGCCGCGGTCTGGGGGCAGCGTAAGCCTGGAAGCGCTGGGCGCCCGATATGCATCCATCGCACCCGCGAACTCGCCCAGGCTGGCCGACAGCCGTACCAGATAAAAAAATCGGCGCTTGGTGTCAAGCGTGAACACCGCGCTGCCCATATGTTCCAGAATCTTGCGGAACATATACGGTTGTGGGCGTTGTCCTTCACGTTTGATCAGATAATTTGCGCGCGAGCGCAGAAAGCTTTTGCGCAGGGTGTAGGAGGTGCTCGTTCGCCCGGCATCGATGGCATGAAGCTGCCGTACACCGGGCAGATAGCGGATGGCAAACCCCTTATCCGTTGCCCGCCTCAGAAAGTCGTGGTCTTCTCCGCCCGCCAGATTGTGGCCGGTGGGGCCCATGTCCACTGAAAACAGGACGGCTGCATCGAAGACTGCCCGTCGCACCATGATGTTTCCGCCGCTGGGGTAGCGATCATGTGGGGTAATGGAAACGGTCTCGCTACCGAGGTCGAATTCCGGAAACGGTCGGATCGGAACGGCGTATTCGCCCTGCGTGTGGACCCATGCGGGTTCGCTGCCATTCCATGCGGGCCAGATGCGCCCGCAGTAGATGGCGTCGTCCGGGTAGGCATCCATGCCTTCGAACAGATGAGTGAGGAATCCGGTTTCGACCGTCTGGTCGTCATCGATGAAGCACAGCACATCATGCGGACAGTGCGCAATGGCGGCATTCAGTGCATATGATTTGCCAGCCAGGGGTTCCTCAATCCACGAAAGCCTCAAGGTGTCCTGCGGGTGGGCAGCCTTGAAGTCGGTCAGCCGGGCCAGCGTGTCGTCGCTGCAGTTGTTCGCCACCACCACGATGTCGACCTGCTCCTGGCCGGCGTATCCACAGCCATAAAGCGACGTCAGCGTCTGGATCAGGGATGCGCTGCGGTTATAAGTGCAGATGACGGCGGAAAGCCGGGCGGTATTGGACATTGCGCTAACTCACCCCAGCGCGCGTCCGTGCTTGCGCAGCACCGCCAGCCATTCGTTGATGTGTTCGCCCTCGGTGCGCATGTCCCACTTGAATCCGGTACGCCGGAATGGATAGACACCGTTTTCCACTGCCCAGATCAGGTCATCCAGATAGCGCACATAGTTTTCGTCGTGGCGCCAAGGGTGAATAGACCAGTGGGCGTAGCCGTTCATCGACCAGCGCCGAAAGCCTTTTTGCGTACAGGTATGGGTGAGGCTATTTTCCAAAGGTTCGCCCGGCTTGGCCTGCTGCAAGGGCAGACACGCGTGGAACCGGCTAACATCCATCAGAAATTTACGGGTAGAAATAAACTGGGCCTGATGCCAGCCTGTTTTTGGCTTGGGCTCAAATGAGCTGCCGGTCAACCGTTCCAGCCAGTTACGCGCCTGTGGCGGCCCGCCTTGTGGCGTGGCCACGATGGCTCGGCTTTCACGTTGCAGCAGGGCCAAGCCATCATAAATCCATGACTGCTCCCCTTGCCGATAAAACAGCATGTCGGAATCGACATGAAAAATGTAATTTCCCGTGCAGGCATCCATCGCATACAAATATTGGTAAATTGGCGCGCCAGAAAAGTCCTTGAGATCGATGCGATGGTCGCCAAAATACTTCAACAAAATACGGTTCTGATCTTCATCTGTCCATGGGATGACATCCACTCGGTCAATGATGTTTTCTGCAAGCAGTGTTTGCAGAATGCGCTCCACTTCGCTTTGCGAGCCCTGTGTCCGCTCGGCATATTTTCCCACCTGGCGACCAGGATCATAAGTGGCGATGCGTTCTAAAAATGGAAAATTCAGCTGGCGCATCATGTGTCGTACAGTCTGCTCCAGATAGGGCGCATCGGAGTTGCAGACGTTGATGGTGAAGCTGGTGGTCAAAGCTAAGGGTGGCATGGGTATGTTCAATGCGCCAGATTAGTGGCTATTACCTGCGGCAGAAGGGGTCAGAAGGCGCTTGGCCCACCTCAGCGTATTGCGGAGCCTGGTAGGGAGCGCACAATAAAAAATCTTGCCCCAAGAGGGGAGATCAAATACACGATATCGAACGGACCGAAAGAATAAATCGCGAGCGGATGCGAAGTCCTGTAAGTTGTACATTGTATGGTTGGCTGCGCTGCGGCACATGCTGTGCATGCGTTTTCGGAAAGCCCTGCGCGGTACGCGATTCGAGGCCTCCGGAAAGCGTCGCAGAATCAGATCAATAGCTTTGAGCCGAATCATCAGCATTTTGTAGCCTTGGTTGGATTGCTGCGCGGGGTGGGCGCGCCAATAGCCAACGATAGTTTCAATATGGCCGACAGGATATTGAAGCGCGATCCGCAACCATAACTCGTAGTCATCCACTCCAGGTAATTCCGGGTCGAATGGCCCGGTCGCATCAATTACTTCGCGTGGAATCATGGTCGTCAAAGGCTGAATGTCATTCGAAATGAAAATTTCAGCGAAGACATCCCGTACATTAATTGATGCTGTAGGGTTGGCAAATTTGTTTGCTGGTAGCTGACGATAAGCTGGCAACAATACGCCCGTGGAGTCGATTCGCGCATAGCCGGCGTGTAACAATCCAACTTCGGGGTGTGCCTTGATGGCGGCGAGTTGTATTTCCAGTTTCCGTGGTAACCAAACGTCATCCTGATCCAAGAATGTGATGTATGCCCCCTGTGCGAGTGTGAGCGCACGGTTGCGGCTTGCGGCGACGCCGACATTCTTCTCGTTGCGCACGTAGATTATCCGGCCATCCGCCACGTAGCGTTCGACCACAGATGCAGACTGATCCGGAGAACAGTCGTCCACGATGACTAACTCAAAATTTGAATAGGTCTGGCGAAGGGCACTCTCGATCGCCTCAGCGAGATAGGCTTCGCCTTTGTACACCGCCATGATGACCGATATCAGCGGGGTGGCTGAATTCTGAGAAGGGGGCATTATCTGTGCTCGTGAACAAGGAATTACAGTGATTTACGTATCTTGTCAGGAATGGGTGCGCCGCCAGTAGCCAACAATGATACCAAGCGCATTTGATGTGTTCATGGCCTGACGGATCAGGTACGGTTTTCCAGTGAACAATAACCTCAGCGTTGTTAGGCTTTGTCTTAAAAACTGGCCGATCAAAAAGGGCGGGACCCCTAAAACCATTCGCGGGAAGTCGGGCATGCGAAACTGGCCATGCCTCAATCCAGCTCGATAATGGAGTTTCAAGAAATATCGGCGCGTTAATCGCCAGGACTCGACCGCGTGCAGCACAGCCATTCCGGGGCAGTAACGAATACGGACGCCGCGGTCGAGCAGCGTGCGAAACATGATGGCATCCGATCCGCCTCCCGTCACGTTGCCTACGCGATCAAACCGCTTGTCGAAACGCAATGCCGGGTCTTCGCGGAAAAGCCGCATGTCGTAAGCGACATTGGCGGTCCAGATGGGGGTGCTCGTATCCTTGATCCAGAAGCGGTCCGGTCCATGGTCGACCGCTGCGAGAAAGCCGAGCAAATTGTCTTCGAGCCACGGCGGTCGCTTGACCGTAACGAAATCCATGTCCACGCGACCCC
>JAUXTZ010000091.1 GCA_030681095.1 Burkholderiales bacterium | reverse complement strand
GGCATCAATTTCATCCAATAGCTTGATCAAAGTCAGATCGTGACGTTCAATGCGCTTTCTCTCGGTGTAGCCGGTCAGTTGATATACAAGATCTGCGCACATGAGGTACCGTCCACGGCGTTCCTCTTCAGTCAGGCCAACGACATAGCGGCCATCGACCTCACGTGCAGAAACTTTCGGTTGTGCGCCGGCCAGCGTAGCGGGAAACGGATCATGAGGGAAGTCTTCCGGCACCAAGACCTCTCGTTCGTCGCCAGGAGCATCTTCCCCAGTCATATCGGAGGATTTCATACGAATCGCCTTGCCATTGCTGTTGAACAAAAAGACCACAGACCCCCAGAATAGATAGTCAAAATCTTGTGTCAATAGCAACTATTAGCGGTGCAGCACGAAAACTGAAAACCCATGAAAAATCCGCCAAGGTTGCGCATGCGTGGGCCTTAAAAACCCCTACGCTCGTCTATTTATCCCACAAGCCATGCATCGGTAGTGCGGGCTATATCTTCCTGGTGAGATAAAGCGTGTAGGCATTCCGCAGCCATAACAAAGCTCGCCAACACCCCGCGCCGCTTGCGAAATTTTCCAGAGGCCCCATCCAAAAGTTGACCCTGCCGCGACAAAAAGACCGACAGAGCCCCATTGAATCAGTACGACAAGTGGTAGCAACATGGGGTGACTCTCAAAGCGGTCAATAGCCGACGATGTAATCATCGCCAGACTAAAAAGCACCAAAGGTGCGAAAAACAGATTGAACGCCAGCCGAACTTGGTTCAGATTCATACCTCCTCCTATCAGCGTTCTTTGTTCGCTTGTGAAAGTACAGATGCTGCGAGCTCCCGGGTCACATCTGAAGATCGGTTATTCCGCAAAGCACGAGAGGCCAAATCTTCCATCTCAGCGCCAGTTTGATGGGCGAGGTCACACTGGGAAAGCGCGGATGCCGCAAGGCTCCTCGAAATTTTTGAGGCCTGAGTGTCTTGCAGTGTTTCCGACGCCAGGGTGGCAATACGGTCAGAGGTTTGTTTGCTATTGCTGGACATGATGCATGCTCCTGATATCGTTTGGATTAGTGGGCCGACTAACTCTACTTATAAATTTTTACCCTGCAGCGCCAAGCCACAGAGCAGCGAAGAAAGCGGCAACCATCCAAAATCCCACTTGGGGACTTTGAGGCTCTTCAAGCAAGATTGTTCTGGCGAAAATCTCACAGTTATTGAGGACAGGGTCGTATGGATGTCGCTTTTCCAATAAGTCCTGAAGTCGCAATAGTGCTTGTTGATGCATCACAGGATGCAGTTCCCGCTCAATTTTGATCGGATGATTGCCCTTGAACTGCGCCCAGCTACAGACATGGGCTCCCTTGTCTTGCGTTGTGTGCGCAACGTCGCCAGTTGGCAAAAGCACGCCCTCGTGTCGACTAACTCCTGAGAGCTTGGGACGGGAAATGCGTGCCATTCGGCCGTAGATATTCATATCTTTTCCTTCGATTCTTCAGTCCCTCTGACAGGAATTCCTTCTCGAGCCCAGTTTGTGCCAGCACTTCGACACCGACCAGGATGGCACTTTTTGAAGCCTCTTTTTTTGGCCCTTCGCTTTGACCAATCGAGCCGTTCTAACTGTTTCACTTGCCGCGAGCAAGCCAGCGCGCAACGCGCTGCCAGAATCCAAGCTTCTGGGGTTCTGCATGCGCGAACGCTTCAACGTCATGTCTGTCGCGTTCTTTCACTTTCCGGATCATTCGTTCGCTCATGGCAGAAGCCCACCGCACTTGATTGCGCTCGAGCCAGTAATGAGACTGGCAGGGGAATGACCAGTTTCCAACCGAAGGAAAGAGGGACACCGAAGACCCGTGATCCTTCAATGACCATTTTGCGGGGTTCAACGGCGTGACCACCTCCAGGCCGCAGCCGCAGCAGCATTTGTGGATCGCCGTGTTGAATCGTCGGGAGATGTACAAGACGCCTTCATCAATCTGCAAAGGCATTGCCTCTACAAACTGATGCTGGATCTTCTTCGCACGACTAGGCGGCATCTTCGTTGACGATGTCATTGGCTGCTATCGAGTAGCCCGCATAGTAATCACGGCTCGCATCCCGATAGAAGCCGATCATTTTCTTCCACCGTAGCACCGCCATGGCGGCATTCAATGCATTGAGCTCTGCCACTTGGATGTTGGTTGAATAATCGTCCTTCACATCGCCAGCTGCGAAGGAGATGTGCCGCCGCGCCTGGTCTCTGGTCTCTCGAGTGCTAGCCGATACTCGCACCAGTCCGGAAAGACCTTCGTCGGCGCGCACAACTCCCAGACCCGTGTCAATGAACGAAATGTCCAGTTTCTCGATGGCTTCCACCAGGGAACGTTTCCCGTCGTTGCCGTCAATGCAGAGGAACACGAAATCCAGACCCAACAGCAATGCGGCTTGCTCAGCATCCACATAGAGGTCGTGAGGGATAACACCATGTCGCATCGCCCCGTACACCATAGCCCAATGAGTCACTTTCTGCAGTTTGACCTCCAGTTGTTCGGGAGAAGTGCTGCCCGGGGCACGGAAAGCATTGTGCTGAGAAAACCTGTCACCGTCGAACAGATGGATTTCTTTGACTTGCGTCTTGGCTACCAGGTCAAGCACGTAGGCGCCTGTGCCACCTAGCCCGACGATGCCGATTTTCAGGCCCGCAAACTTCTGATTGAGTGCACCCAGCTCCGCCCGACTGGAAGCCGTGTCGATGTACTTGAACACGGCATCAGACTCCTCGTCGAGGTATACCGGAAACGTCTGAGCGCTGGCTCCGGGCTCGATCACCTGCGCCTCACCCGTGATGC
This sequence comes from Burkholderiales bacterium, assembly GCA_030681095.1. GTDB lineage: Bacteria > Pseudomonadota > Gammaproteobacteria > Burkholderiales > Thiobacteraceae > RBG-16-58-11. The sequence goes on along the minus strand of JAUXTZ010000091.1, from coordinate 2,652 downwards.
GCCCAATATAAGTCGTCATCTTGTGGTGGTAGTCGCGGTACGGCGCTTTGGCCGAGAATGTGAAGTCCACTCGCAAGCCGTTGCCCAAATCCTGCGGCAGACTAGGGTTCTCGAACGTGACGATTTTGCGTCCGTCACTATGGCAAGGGTGTTCGCCGACCCACATGGCCACGTGACTCTGCGGAACCGCCGTCCTGTCGTTGTTCAAATCCAACGCGGCGACGAGCGTCCCCAATTTCACCTCACGCGCAGGAGTGACATAAGGGACGTTGCGTATCAGCAAGTGGCCGCCATGAATGCGGACGTCGTAGCCTTCGTCGCGCAAGCATTGCAGGTCAGGGCTACGAGCGATTGGTCGCTGTGACATCGAATTCCATCCCGTCCTTTGCTTTAACCGACTGCCCCTCCACAAGCGAGCCTTTGGGTTTTTCCGAATGGCCCTTGGTGTACTGCACAGTGAACTGCAGGTTGTCTCCGGTTGGTGGTTGCGCAAAGGCGTAACTGATCGCGTCGTTGAATGTGATCTCGCTGTTCTTGTTCAACTGCTTGCTCCGGCCGTTGAAATACACCGTGACGTCCTTGGTATCGTCCGGTTTTTCTGGTTTGTCGGGGTTGCTCATTTTTTCCTTTGAATGTTGGTAGTGCGCGGCTTGGCACGCGTTATTTCTGTTCCTTGCGCACGCCTTTGAAGGGAGTGCCGTCCTGTTTCTGGTCCATAAATCGACCGGTTCCGGTATCGCGCTTGGTCCACGTCTCAGTCTTCGGGTTGTGCACCTGAGAGCGCTCACGCACCGCGCCAACACGAGCGCCATCGCCAATCGGGGGGTTTTTAGCCATGTCGAACTCCAGAAAGTTGTTAATGAGGTCAATTTAGCACATATAATTGCTATATAGCAATATTTCTTCGTGATTTTGGCCTAAGATTGTTGCTAAGTAGCAATAAGGAGAGCACATGGCAGCCAATCGTGGCCACTTTGATTGCGACGGGTTTTACGCTGAGCTAGATGAGATTCGGCGCAACAAGGGAATTTCCTGGAAAAAGCTGGCCGACCAGACAAAAGTCAGCGCGTCGACGCTGACCCGAATGGGGCAAGGCAAACATCCTGACGCGGACAGCCTCACCATGCTGTCCGCTTGGTCGAGCCTCAACCCCGCGGACTTTGTGACCGATGAAGATCTGAAGTCGCGTGAGCCCGAGTCGCTGCCCAAGCTGTTGGCCTTATTGCGTGCGGATACCTCACTCTCGCCAGAGGCACTCGCCGCCATTCAAGACGTCCTCAACGGTGCATACAGACGTTACGCACAGAAGACTGGAGAGGAGTCCAATCTTGGCAGTACAGCTCAGGCGCGGATTTAAGGCCGAAGCAGAGGCGTACTCAATTGATTTCCGCGGGGAATTGACCCTGCGTCCTACCGCGCCTCTGGACATGTTCCGCCTCGCCCAGCATCTTGAGATTCCGACGATCAAGCTTAGCGAGTTACGCAGCGATATGGTGCCTGCCAACTACGAGTTGCTGGCGGCACCGTTTGACAGTCCGCTCTCAGCCCTCACGATGTACGCTGGCCGACGCAGACTCATCGTTTATAACGACAGCAACGCACCAACCCGGCAGCAAAGTGATCTTGGACACGAATTGGCTCATGCCATTTTGGACCACCCGCCTAGCGAATTGACCAATGCGTCGGGAGGGCGCCACTACAACGTGGAGCTAGAAGCAGAGGCCAATTGCCTTTCTAGTGTGCTGCTGGTGCCGCGGACGGCTGCCATCTATCTGGCCAAAGCGGGTATCAAATTGGATGTGGCCGCTGCGCAATACAACATCAGCGTCGCCATGATGCGTATGCGTCTTAACCAGAGCGGTGCGATGAAGATCATCGCGCGATCCAGGGTTTAGCGCATCGCATGCCCCGTTCGCGGGTGATCCCTCAGCGGATGCATCCAGCTGCTCCGTGTCCTTAGCAGTTATATATCCGCATAACAAGCTGATGCCCAACATCCGCGACCTGCATGACAGGTCGAAAAGTTGTCCTTAGGCTGCTAGGCGCTCTTTGGTGGCCAGATGCTCAGCTGCCGCCAACACAGTTGGAACCGCGCGAGCTATTACTTCCTTCTTATCTGCAAGCGCTTCGACTTGGTAGATGGCTCGTCGCTGGATGCTGTCGTTGCGGTCTCCAACCATCATTAACTCGAACGTGTCGGGCTTTTCGTCGTCAAGCAATCCGAGTGATTTTTTTGGTTTTTTTATGAACATCCGGAGCGCCTGTAGCTCGTATAACCTCGCAAATGCGCGGTCTGCGTTGCTCTCAAGCCCACGTGCGCTCTGGGTGATTTGTAGAAAATAACAGGCGAAGTTCTGACCTAGAAAATCCACCTTCATCGGCTGGGCTTTGTCGCCCAGAGGCAAGTAGCGATTGAAGCGCTTGGTCATGTGCTTGTTGTTAACGTCCCGCGCAATTGCTGTCTTCACGCGCTCAACGATTCCCTTGGGACGAACGTCCTGAGCAATCTCATACGCTGCCAGCAACGTGTGCAACGTGCTCGTTCGATTGAGAATACTGGTGTGAGCTTCAGCGATCGTACGGGCGCTGAACCGTGTGCAGTCGGCAATCTGTGCCTGCTCAAAAGGTGGCACCCAGTTTGCAACGTCTTCC
>JAUXTZ010000090.1 GCA_030681095.1 Burkholderiales bacterium | reverse complement strand
AGGGTGAGGATATCCTTGTACTGCATCACACGCGCTCCTTCAGAAAGTTGGCCAGCATGGCGTGGCCGTGTTCGGTGAGGATGGATTCGGGATGGAACTGCACCCCCTCGACCGCCAGCGTTTTGTGGCGCACCCCCATGATTTCGCCATCGTCGGTCCACGCGGTGATCTCCAGGCAATCCGGCAGCGTTTCGCGCTCGATCACCAGCGAGTGATAGCGGGTAGCGCGGAAAGGATTGGGCAGCCCCTTGAATACGCCGCTGTCGGTGTGATGAATCATCGAGGTCTTGCCGTGCATCAACTCCTTGGCGCGCACGATCTTGCCGCCAAAGGCCTGGCCGATGCTCTGGTGGCCCAGGCAGACGCCGAGGAGGGGAATCTTGCCGGAGAATTCCTTGATCAGCGGCACCGATACGCCGGCTTCGTTCGGCGTGCAGGGGCCGGGCGAGACGACGATGTGGTCGGGCTTCAACGCGGCAATACCAGCGAGGTCGATTTCGTCGTTGCGGATGACCTTGACCTCCTCGCCCAGTTCGCCGAAATACTGCACCAGGTTATAGGTGAAGCTGTCGTAGTTATCGATCATTAGCAGCATATCGCGGCTATCCTCATGTTCTGTAAGGCTACCGTTCCAGATGATCGGGCTTGATACCCGCTTTGATACCCGCTATTTCTTTTGATACCCTGCGGCAAAGGTCTGGAACCGTATGCACGAAAGCCGCCATTGTCGCTTAGATCAGCCTTGCTACAAACCCTCGCCAGCCAGCCTCAGATTGCGGCTTCAATTTTCGCCAGCACCTCATCTCGTTCGGAGTCGGGCAGGACGAGCCGAGGGTCGGTAAGACTGTAAAATTCCGCCAGCGTGCGGGGCTGGGGTTTTCCGGAGGGGGGCGCGTCAGGAAGGCCGTAAAAGGACTCCAATGACCGGGGGGTGGTATCGGTGCAGGCTGGTAGTTCTAGTGCAGCTATACGGCGCTTAATTGATTCATTGCTCATGCTATATCTCCTAATTGATGCCGGATTTCGGGGTTTTGTATATGCTGTAAGCAGGGCTGTTCGTAACGTCGGTGCCATTAATTATGCCGTCGAAGGACTTCACACCAATCCCATCCAGAACCGATCGAATCACTGAAGTGGGGGGAGCGATGGCGGCCTTCTTCCCGCCGACTACTTGCTGCTCAGTCGACCGTGACGTTCGCCCACCCTTACCGCCCGCCTTAGCGTATTTGTTGCGACTGATTCCAGGCACGGTTACGGATTTATTTGAAACAAGCCGAACGTGCGTGAATTGAGCGGTGAAATTAATCGCATCACCAACACCAGCAGAACGCGGAATGTTGATCGAAGCCAGCGCCATATCGGTGTAAATCCGATAACGGGTGTAAACAGTCACCAGTTTCCGTGACTCCATCAATGCCCGCAACAGGTCGAACGTGGTTTGTGTCCGCGTCTCGAACCCAGCCCCGTCGATTGAACTTAGTTGGGAAATTACTGAGTCCGAAATAGATGAATTGCCGATCATGCCGGTAATGGTCAACTTATCGGGCTGGGGCTGGATATGATCCGATATTGGAGAACCGACCTCAACGGGGCTTGTCACAACGTCGTTAAGCCATTCGTGTGATTCATCCATCGTCACATCGAGGTCGATAGAGATAATGTCACTCTGAATCAGCGTGAGAGATTTACCTATATCTATAAGAAGTCCGACGCTCATGGTTTTGCATCCTCTAAAGCTGCGACCCTTGTCTCTAAATCTGCGTCGAGGGTGATACGCGAAAGGATCGCCAAGGCGTTCGCATAGCGGCCCAAGTCGGCGGTGTCCAGACGGCCATTCCTGGCTTCTCTGTACACTTTGCTTAGCTCTCTAGAAATATCCGAAATGGTTTTTAACGTCACACGTTTCATGGGTTGATTTTCCATGGCTTATCCCTTGAAAGTGTGGTCATTGGTTCGCGCTACCTGCCTAAGCGCGAGCACTGACGCGTCAATTCCGGGCACGCTCAGATTGATGTAACCCGGGTTGCTGCCGTTCTGTTTGGCCGCCAGATACTCCCTGAACATCGCACTATTGACCATCCCGATTTCCAGCGCCATCGAAGCAAGCGGGGCGCAATGCTTCTCGAAAGCATTCAGCTTGGCCTGCAATTCGTCACGCAGGGCGTCGCCTTTCACCCTGTAGGCATTAGCAATATCCAGCTTGGCTCTGGCCTCTGCGTCGGTTAATTGCGTCTCCAGACCAGCGAGGCGGGCCACAGCACGGGCGTAAAGGCTTTGCGCGGCAGTGACAGCCCGTTCGAGTTCGTCCAGTAGATCATCGCCCCCACTGACTAGATTGGACTCAAGTTCCGCGCGGCAGGCTTCAAGGCTTAGCGCACGTGCAGCAACAATGTTGCCTGCTTCGTTTTTTTGCTGCTCGATAGTCAGTTTGTTCATTTGTTTTCCTTTAATAGTTTGGTCAAAAACGCCGACAAGACAGGCTTTGGTTTCGAAGGGTGTTGAGGGATTTTCGCGGCCTTTTTTTGAGACGCGTCGTAACGCAACTCACGCTTGAAAAAGCGAAGCGAGGTTTCGCCAGCCATATCATTTACCCCCACTAAGACGGGCGAGGTTGGCGTCATGAACGGCGCGGGCGCTGCCAGTGGTTTTAGTATCAAGGCGCTGTACCTGAACAGAATCACGCTTGGTGCTGGCTGTCCTAGTGCTCTGAGTTTTAATGAGCGCATCAAGTGTGGCTCGGTTGCCGTGCTGATTCTTGATAAAGACCATGCCAATGTCTTCAAGAGCTTTCTGCTTCGTCATCATAATTTTCATCTTTGAATCTCCAATAAAATAACAATATCGTTCAAGTAAATCTATTCTCGGGATCAATAATCGCCCGTGCGGTTTGCAGTGGTGGGCGTCAGGGCGGGCGATAGGGGCCTGCCGAGCCGAAAACAGGGGGGGCGGCGGTCATGGCCGGCTTGCCCAAGTAAGGCCCACGCCCAAGCAATCGGCTCTCAGTGACGCGTAAGCAGATGCGTTGATATGCTGGCTAGGGTGCGAGGCTTTCGATGCCGTGGCGGGGCTTTTTTGCGGTTTAGCTTTGCCGACGATGCGCTTTTGTGGTTTTCCATCGATGCGCTTCGGGTTTGGCAGGTCAGCAGCAGCAGAATCAGCAGGGGTACAGTGGTAACTATTCATTGTTTCCGGTACGCGGTGCAGTGAATCGGGGAAAATCGCCTCTCTCGTTCCGGTACGCGGTGCAGTGGAGTCGTTCACTGTTCCGGTACGCGGTGCAGCACTGTTCCGGTACGCGGTGTGGCACTTGCGCGGCGGGACGTGGGCGGGTGACGTGCGTTCTACAGGCGGGGGCGGTGGTGGTGGTTCACCGGGCTGGCGTTTTGCTTGCGGTTGCATGAAGGGGCCAAGCAGTTGATATGCGCCGGGCTGGTAATCCTTCGCCTGAATGTCGAGGCCGACGAAGTTGGTAATTGCCAGCCAAGTCAGCGCATAACGGTCAGGGCCAGCATTCAAACCGCCCTCGCGAGTTTTGACGATCAAGCCACGATCAAGCAGTTCAAGTTTGGATTTTTGAATGCTGTCTGTGGACTTCCAGCCGCGAGCCTTGAGCCACTTGGCGGACAGGTGAATATGACCGTTGTTTCGGCCATCGTGCTGGCGCATCACCTCGAACAGCAGCGAACGTGCCATATGTGACGCGCCCATGAACGCCGTGCTATCAAGCAAGGCATGAGGCAATGCAACATAGCGGCCTTGCGCGGCCTCTAGGGGCTTCTTAGTCGGCTTCGCCATAGCTGCCACCTTCAGCCGGGCGCAAGCATGTACAAGGCGACGCTGTGATGGTTGACGCCATCAGGTGTAGCCGCATGCACTCGAACGGTGTCGATTTGATACCCACGCTCTCTAAGTTCCAGCACACGGGGTGCTGGCGACATGACTCCGTGCTCGTGGCGCAGTGCTACGGTCGTTTGTGGCCCCGTTCGAAGGGCTGCGAGAATAATCGCCCGGGCGTTCGAGGCACTGGTATTATTCGGGTTGAGTGTTTTAGGTTTTGCGCTGTCGCCCCGTTCCCGCGGGGCTTCGTCGTTTCTGGGGGCGATGATCATGGCGCTCCCCTTATGCCGCAGCAATCAAGGCGCGAATATCTTCGACTTTCCACACGGTCACCCGCGGGGACAGCTTTACCGGCGCTGGGTATCGGCCATCTTTACAGCCTGCCCACCATGCAGATTTCTTGATGGGGATGATCGCGGGAATCGGTGGAACCGCTTTGGGGTCGCCGATAATTTGCGGCAGGCGCAGAAAACCAATTTCAGATATTTGATTCATTCGGGACGCTCCATATATGGCCGTTGCTGGCCGATATGTGCATCCTATTCAGATGGAAACCCTATTTCACAGGGCACAAACTGCGTAAAAAACTGCCCAAATTTTTTACTTTTGCCTCAGGCGCAAGTACCGGGCTTTATTGATTGACGTGGGATCGCAGCATTCGACAATTGCCGCAACCCGCGCAAAGGGTGAGGTTTCGTGAAAACTCATGCGCCTATCAGGAAAACTCTTCTCCCACAGTTCAACCAGCGCGTTAGCACGCGATTGCTTTTTGTAGTTCATCTGATTCCCACGCAACATATTGGCGCTGCCAAGAATTTCGTTAATCGCCTCAGCCAGCAGCTCAGGCCTCTCATGGGCACGATGCAGCGGTCTCCATTGGCTGGCTTTCTCTGGAGTGTAGTAACGCCATATCCGCAGCGTCTCAGCCAAACGGGAACGGAGCGTCTCAACCAAACGGGAACGGGCTTGGCTGCGGGGCGGGTTGATCCTCTTCACATCCTTGAGGAACCTATCTAAGCGCCCTTCATTGTCCGGCTGCTCGGCAAGGCGACGCGCGGCATGATGCAAACGATTCAGGGCCACCCATTCTGGGCTGCGTGATTTGATCGCCACCTGATACGGCTTATGCTCGCCATCGTGGATTTGATCGTACAAGTCAATACGACGTTGCAGATTATTGGCGAAGGCTCGTACCTGCTCAGAGTCGCCCAGTATTTCAATAACCCGCGCAAAAATCCCGCACTTACTAAAATCCCAGACTATAAGCTGGGCGGTATGCGACTCGATCACGCTATGCCGCCGCTTTCTTGATCGGCGTCACCTTGCTTTCACTCTTCGCCATTTCGTCTGTCAGGTTTGCCCATTGCTGCATCATGGCCCGCCGCTCTTCCAGATATTCGCCTTGGTTGTAGCTGGCCCGCACCTTGTTTCGTTCGGCATGGGCAAGCTGGCGCTCGATCACCTCGGAACGAAAGCTTAATTCGTTCAGCATGGTTGAAGCCGTCGCCCGGAAGCCGTGCGCCGAAAAGCCGATGCTGCCTTTGCCGTTGAAGCCCATGCGTTCCAGTGCCCGATTCAGCGTCGTTGGCGTCATGCAGGTTTTCGGGTTGCGATAGTTTGGAAACAGGAAGCTACGCCCCCCGGTATGGGTATGCAGTTCCCGCAGCAATTCCACGGCTTGCCGGGACAAGGGGACAAGGTGCGGCTCCCGCATCTTCATGCGCTCGGCAGGGATGCGCCATTCCGCCCGGTCTAGGTCAAACTCCGCCCAATGTGCCGCCCGTAGTTCCACGGTGCGAACGAAGGTCAGTAGCATCAAGCGCAGGGCGATTACCGTAGTCCGATACCCGCCATAGGAATCAAGCGCCTTCACGAAGTCGGCCACTTGGTCACGGGATAGCGGCTTGTGATGTTCTACCTTCGGTCGGTGAATCGCGCCCTTCAATGCCGCCGCTGGATCGGTGTCCGCCCGCAGGGTTGCCACGGCATAGCGGAAGATCGCCGAAGCCCATTGCCGCACCAGCAAGGCCACAGTTTCAGCGCCGCGCCCTTCTATCCGCTTCACGATTTCCAGCAGGTGCGCCGCTGTCACGTTGCGAATGGGCAGATTGCCGATATAGGGGAACACGTCGGTTTCGTGGAATCGCTCGACTTGCCGAAGATAGTAGGGTGTCCATCCCTGCTTTTTCTTGGCTATCCATTCCCGCGCCACGGCCTCAAAGGTGTTGGCGTTCTCGGCATGGTTGGCCAGCCGTGTGGCTTGCCGATTGTGCGCCGGATGGATGCCTTGCTTGACCAGCGCCCGCCACTCTTCAAGCCTCACCCGCGCCTCGGCAAGCGTCAGCATCCCGGCATTGCGCCGCGCTAGGGTTTGCTCTTTAGCTTCGCCGCTTGGGGCTTGGACATACTCACCGACGGCAAAGACGTTTTCCTTGCCCGCGATGCGGTAGCGGTAGCGCCACAGCTTCGCTCCAGTCGGTCGCACCTCCAGATAAAGCCCACCGCCGTCAGTCAGTTTGGTCGGCTTTTCGGCGGGCTTGGTGTTGCGGATTTGGCTATCGGTCAGGGGCATGATTGCGGGTACCAGGACTTGATACCCTCAACGATACCCGCAATTTATCCGGATGGCAATGGACAATGCCGGTTATTTGTGGATGATAAATCCCCGTGCTTGTTAGGCTTTACAAAGGGTATCGGTCAATAATGGACTTCACCGGATGCCGATGCTGCTTTTCGATCATCAGCAGCATGATTATTCCACCTCCCCGCCGAACCGCGCCTGCGCCAACTCGGCTGCACGGATAACGGCACGGGCTTTATTCAGGGTTTCAATCCATTCATTTTCAGGCACCGAGTCGGCGACGATGCCGGCGCCGGCTTGCGCATACAGCATGCCG
>JAUXTZ010000087.1 GCA_030681095.1 Burkholderiales bacterium | reverse complement strand
AGAGAAACTGCGCCGCTTTTCCTCTGTGTTCTCTGTGACCTCTGTGGCAAGAAATTAAAACATCATGCCTTTTATTCCCCATACCGAAGACGATGTGCGCGAGATGCTATCCAGCATCGGCGTCACCTCGATCGACGCCTTATTCGACGAGATTCCGCAAGCCTTACGCAGCGGCGGATTGACACAAGTGCCAGAAGGCATGAGCGAGATGGAAGTGACGCGGCTGATGCATGCGCGCGCCGAACGCGACGGGCGTTATTCGAATTTTATTGGCGCGGGCGCGTACGAACATCACATTCCCGCAGCGGTGTGGCAGCTCGTCAGCCGCGGCGAATTCTATTCGGCTTACACGCCGTATCAAGCCGAGGCGAGCCAGGGCACGCTGCAACTGCTGTACGAATACCAGACCATGATGGCCTCACTCACCGGCATGGATGTATCGAACGCGAGCCTATACGACGGCGCTTCGGGTTTGGCCGAAGCGGTGCTGATGGCGGTGCGTGCACATCGCCACTCGCGCCGCATCCTGATGCCGAAGACAGTGCATCCGTATTACCGGCGCACGGTGCAGGCGATTGTGTCGGCGCAAAACATTGAACTGGTGGAGTTGGATTTCGATGCCGAAACCGGTATTACCACGGCATTGCCAGACGGGGAATTCGCCGCGTTGGTGATCCCGCAGCCGAATTTCTTCGGCTGTTTGGAGGATGTCGATGCGCTCACCGATTGGGCGCATGATCATGGCGGCTTGGCGATTGGCTTGGTGAATCCGACTTCCTTGGCCTTGCTCAAACCACCAGGTCAATGGGGCGCGAACGGTGCCGATATCGCAACGGGCGAGGGCCAACCCCTGGGTGCGCCGCTCGCCTCGGGCGGGCCGTATTTCGGCTTCCTCGCCTGCAAGCAGGATTTCGTGCGCCAGATGCCGGGGCGCATCATTGGTCGCACCGTGGACTTGGAAGGCAAGCCCGGCTTCACGCTGACGCTGCAAGCGCGCGAGCAACATATTCGCCGCGCCAAGGCCACCTCCAACATCTGCACCAATCAAGGCTTGCTAGTCACCGCCGCAACGATCTATCTCTCACTGCTCGGGCCGGAAGGGCTAAAGCGCGTGGCGCTGGCTTCGCATGCGAATACGCAAGCGCTCGTGGCCAAGCTCACGCAAATTCCCGGCGTCACACTCGCTTTCGATCGACCGCTGTTTCACGAGGCGGTGCTGAAACTGGATACGCCGGCGGCAGGGGTGCTGCATGCGCTCGAAGCGCAGGGCATCCTGGGCGGCTTCGATCTGATGCCGACTTATCCCGAGCTCGGCAATGCGCTCCTGGTCTGCGCCACCGAAACCAAAATCGAAGCCGATTTGCAACAATTCGCCGATCATCTGGCGCGCATCATGGGGCGGCAGCAAAGTGCGCCGCCGTGCCCGATCAAACCCAAGATTTAATGCCACGCAACACTGATAGGGAGGTCTTATGAGTACAGTGACTTTGGAAGGCAACCCGCTGCATGTGGAAGGCCATTTCCCTCAGCCGGGCGATAAGGCGCATAGCTTCATGCTGGTGGACAAGGATTTAAACGATGTGGCTTTGTCGCACTTCACGGGCAAGCGCAAAGTGCTGTCCATCGTACCCAGCCTGGATACGCCGACTTGCGCGGCATCCACGCGCGTGTTCAACGAGAAAGCAGCCAGCTTGGCCAATACCGTGGTGATCGTGATTTCATCCGACCTGCCTTTCGCCCAGTCGCGCTTCTGCGGCGCGGAAGGCATCGAGAATGTGACCACGCTCTCGACGTTGCGCGGCCGCGATTTCCATCGCGACTACGGCGTCTTGATTACCGAGCACCCACTGACCGGTTTGACCGCGCGCGCCGTGATCGTGCTGGATGAAAACGATACGGTGCTCTACTCGCAGCTGGTGCCGGAGATTGCCGACGAGCCGGATTACGATGCGGCGCTGGCGGCGCTGGGTTAAAACCTTAAAGAGAATTTATGCTGATTTTTGAGTTATCACGCCCGGGCCGCAAGAGCTACGCACAAATGCCCGCTACGGCTGTCTCAGCCAGCGGTATCCCTGATGCATTCTTGCGCCAAGACAAGCCACTGCTACCGGAATGTTCCGAGATGGATGTGGTGCGTCATTACACGCAGCTATCGCAAAAGAATTTTTCTATCGACACCCAGTTCTATCCGCTCGGCTCGTGCACCATGAAATACAATCCGCGCGCCTGCAACACGCTGGCGATGTTGCCGCAATTCTTGGCGCGGCATCCGCATGCAGCGGCCCCCACCGGGCAAGGTTTTCTGGCTTGCATGTATGAGCTGCAAGAGATGTTGAAAGACGTGACCGGCATGGCTGCCGTGAGCCTCACACCGATGGCGGGTGCGCAAGGCGAGTTTGCCGGGGTGGCGATGATCCGCGCTTATCATCTCGCGCGCGGCGACACTGCGCGCCGGGAAATTCTAGTGCCGGACGCGGCGCACGGCACCAATCCGGCAACGGCGGTGATGTGCGGCTATACGGTGAAAGAGATTCCCACCAATCGCGAGGGCGATGTGGATATCGAAGCCTTGCGCGCCGCCGTGGGCCCGCACACCGCCGGGCTGATGCT
>JAUXTZ010000081.1 GCA_030681095.1 Burkholderiales bacterium | reverse complement strand
ACGCCGCGATGGCTTGGTCGATGCCGTGGGTCATGCTCACGAACTCGACGCCCGGCGGAAGCGTGACTTCGGACAAGTGCATCGACTGGCCCGCAGCGATGTTGGACAAATCGACTTCCATGAACTCGGGCAGATCTTTGGGCAAGCACGACACTTCGACTTCGTTCAAGATGTGCGTCACGTTGCCGCCACCCAGCTTCACGCCTGGAGACAATTCCGCATTCTTGAAATGCAAAGGCACTTTCATGTGAATCTTTTGATTCGGGTTCACGCGTTGAAAGTCGATGTGCAGGATCAGTTTCTTCCATGGATGCACTTGCACATCGCGTAGCAGCACTTGTTCCTTGGCGCCGTCCAGGTTGAGCGAAAGAATCGAAGCGTGAAACGCTTCCTTGCGCAGTTGCTGCACGATGGTGTTGTGATCGAGCTCGATGTTCGCGGCAGGCTTGTCCGCACCATACACGATGGCCGGTACTTTGCCCGCAAGACGCAGACGGCGGCTCGCACCCGTTCCCTGCAAATTGCGCATATTGGCATTGACTTCAAATGACATGGTGACACTCCTAATAATGAGCTTGTCCGCGACCAGGCAAGCTCGGGTAAATGCCGGGGCAGCACCCCAACACGAAAAACTATTCGGTAAACAGCGAGGACACAGAATCCTCGTTACTAATGCGCTGCATGGTTTCGGCCAGCAACTCGGCCACCGACAGCTGACGGATGCGGCCGCAAAGTTTTGCCTCATCGCGTAGCGGAATGGTGTCCGTCACCACCAATTCATCCAAGTGCGAGTTGCTGATGCGTTCAATCGCCGGGCCGGATAATACCGGATGGGTACAGTACGCGACCACGCGCGCTGCGCCATTATCTTTCAAGGCTTGCGCCGCTTCGCACAGCGTATTGGCGGTATCCACCATATCGTCCATCAGCACGCAGGTGCGGCCTTGCACTTCGCCGATGATATTCATCACCTTCGCCACATTCGGCTTGGGACGGCGCTTGTCGATAATGGCCAGCTCCGCTTCCATGCGCTTGGCCAAGGCCCGCGCCCGCACCACGCCGCCCACATCGGGCGACACAACGATTAAGTTTTGATAATTCTGCTTCCACACATCGCCCAGCAAAATCGGGGATGCGTAAACATTGTCCACCGGGATATCAAAAAACCCCTGGATCTGATCCGAGTGCAAGTCCATGGTCAGCACGCGATCAACACCGGCGGTGGTCAGCATATTCGCCACCACCTTGGCGGTGATCGCCACCCGCGCCGAGCGCGGCCGGCGGTCTTGGCGTGCGTAACCCAAATAAGGGATCGCGGCGGTAATGCGGCCGGCGGAAGCGCGCTTTAGCGCATCCACCATCACCATCACTTCCATCAAATTATCGTTGGTCGGCGTGCAGGTGGATTGGAGCACGAACACGTCGCGGCCGCGCACGTTCTCCATTATCTCCACCATCACTTCGCCGTCGCTAAAGCGTGCGACTTTGGCCTTGCCCAAAGGCAGGTTGAGCTTACGTGCAACGTCCTCGGCCAACTTGGGGTTGGCGTTGCCGGTGAAGATCATCATGCCGCTGTGAGCCACGTCAGCCTCTTTCCGCAAAAACAAAAAAGCGTGTAAGGGTTACACGCTTTAGTCTCTATGTCTGGCTGGGGAGGTAGGGATCGAACCTACGAATGCCGGAATCAAAATCCGGTGCCTTACCACTTGGCGACTCCCCAATATCGCTACTACAAATCGTGCAAGGGATGCCGATCGAGCCCCCGTGCCACAAAACCCTCAATTTCTACTGGTTTTCCCGCCAGGACGTCGCGCGCTTCGCGCTCCGTATTAAACGCGGCAAACACACACGCGCCAGAGCCGGTCATTCGAGCATCGCCATACTGTTTCAGCCATTTTAGGTGTTGCGCGACAGCGGGGTATCGCGCGCTCACCACCGGCTCTAAATCATTATGAAACTGCCCGGCTGACTGCCCGCCTGAAAAGGCCGACATTGTGACGGGAAGCGTGTTTCGTGTCAATTCAGGTGCGGCGAAAACCTCGGCGGTTTGGACACTTAGCCGCGGCACCAGCACCACGTACCAGGCTGGCGGCAAGGCGATGGGCACCAGCTTTTCACCCACCCCCTCGGCCCAGGCATTCTCCCCCAACACGAATACCGGCACGTCTGCACCTAGCTGCAAGCCTAATTCCATCAAGGCCGGGCGCGCCAGGCCTGTACCCCAGAGTTGATTCAGGGCCAGTAAGGTTGTTGCCGCGTCGGAGCTGCCGCCGCCCAAGCCAGCACCGAGCGGCAAGCGTTTTTCAAGTTTAATATCAATACCTTGGGTCGTTCCGGTAGCGGTTTGCAACAGGCGTGCGGCGCGGTAGCACAGATCTTTTTCCGGCGGCACGCCCAGCAGGGGGTGTGTTAATACGATTTGGCCGTCCGCGCGCGGTGTGAAGCTAAGCGTGTCGCCGAAATCGATAAAGCGGAATACAGTTTGCAGCAGGTGATACCCATCACTGCGGCGACCGGTGACATGCAGAAACAGATTCAACTTGGCCGGCGCGGGGAAAATCTTGGGGCTCATGGCGCGGGCACCTGCCACTCATCCACAATCAAGCGCAGCTTTACTTCTGCGTTTTCCATAAATACCTTGCCGGGTAATTGCAATACGCCCACCGCGCGATAGGCGAGATAGTCGATCTGCCATCCTTGCTCGTTGAGTTGATCCAGCGTGCCGTCCGGATTGTGGCGCAGTTGCGCCTGCGATCCGATCGGCTGCGCCTGTACCCAATGCGGCAAGCCCGACAAGGGCAAGGCGAAACCCAAGGAGGCTTGAGTGAGCGATTCCGCATCTGGCGCACGCACGATGGCTTGATCGGACGTTTCCAACGTTACGCCTGCCGCATTTTTAATAATGCGCGCCACGCCTTGACCGAGCGGGGTCAGGATCACAAATTCGTCTTCAGCATTCGCATGACGCCAAGTGAGATTGCCGGAAAAGCCCTCGGCGCCATGTCGCACCGAGATACGCCCAGCGATTTGGAACGAGGTGAGCAACGGTTGGGTGGGCGGGGAAACGACGGGGGGCTCGAGCGTGGCGCAGCCGGCGAGCAAGGCCAAGGCGGCGCACAGGAAACGGCCCATTACTTCGCTTTGAATTTATGCACGGTGCCGGTCAATGCCTCATGGCCGGGGTTGTC
>JAUXTZ010000234.1 GCA_030681095.1 Burkholderiales bacterium | reverse complement strand
AGCGGCGGGCCCTATTGTTAAGTCCAGGTGTCCATGAACAGCATCTGGAACTCCGCCACCACCGGCCCTTCGAGCTGCAAGTGGGAGTCGCGCCAACCGACGGTGCTCGGCCCCTTTTTTCTGGCTGACTTAGTGGAAGGGCCGCTGGAATAAGATTCGCTGATATTGATGCCGCCAATGAAAGCGATGCGGCCATCGATCACCAGCAACTTGCGGTGGTCGCGGTTATTGAGCAGCCATTCTTTTTTATTGCCGGCCAAGGGGTTGATCGGATTGAACTCGAGCAATTGGATGCCGCCGGCACTTAAGCGCGCAAAAAATTCCTTAGGCGTATTCAGGCAGCCGACGCTGTCGTAAATCAGGTTGACTTGAACGCCAGCGGCCTGTCTTTCCAGCAGCAGATCGGCGAACTGTTTGCCGATGTCGTCGTCTTCAAAGATGTAGGTTTCCAGATTGATGTGGTCTTTAGCCTTGCCGATGGCCGCGAACATGGCTTGGTAGGTCGCTGGCCCGTCTTGCAACAGGATTAGCTTGTTGCCCAGCACCAGCGGACTATCGGCGTTAATCGCCTGTTCCATGGCCAGGTGCTTTTCCAGGATGTCGATGTCGCCGGATTTGCGCTTGAGTCCTTCGATAATGCCGGCGCTCTTACTTGCGGAGACTGGGCCGCGCGCGTTATCGAATTCCACCGCCGCTGTGTGAGGCCTCTCCATCTCTTGCGCGGCGTCGGGGAGACTCGCGCATCCGGCGCAGGCGCAGGTGAGCAGACCGCATGCAGCCACCGCCATGCGTCTGACTGTCGTGGTCACGCGAAGCAGGGGAAGTGAGCGCCAATGTGGCGGTTGTACCAACCCTTGGTAGGGCATTTTTTCTACCCTTCTTGTTGTCGCACAAACCAGGTGCAGCTACGTTTAAGGTGGAGCATGCGCCTGGGCGGCGCACAAAAATTAGTTGTTCGAGTGGATTACACCGTTCACGACTTTCACGCGGTCGCCTGCTCGCCAAGACGTTGGTTTGGTCTCGGTGAATACCCGGCTCGTTCCGTCGTTAAAACGCACGACAGTTTCATAACGTTTGGTCGTGTCCACACGCTTCTCAATCTCGTTGCCCACTATCGCACCGCCCACCGCGCCGGCCACGGTCGCGACGTCTTTGCCGCGGCCGCCGCCGACCTGATTGCCAAGCAAGCCGCCCACCACAGCGCCGCCAACGATACCAACGGCGCCGCCGTCACCGGGCTGCACGATCTCGCGTGTCGATTGAATCACGCCACATTCGGCGCAGATCGCTTTGGCGTGAGTGTTGCCCGCCACCTGTGTTGGAGTTGTACGTGCTTTTGCGCCAGGGCTGCTTGGTTCTGCCTTTTCACCGGGGTTGCCGATGGAGCTTGGGATCCACCCAATGAAGGCGGCGATGCCGACGATAGAAAATAATATGATGGCGATGCCTGCGATCCACATCAGGGGCGGCGGTGATTTATTGATTTGCGATGTCATGCTGCTTTCCTTATGGTTGTGTTGTTTCGAACGATGCTTGCAGTGCTGTGATGACGGCCGCAATTCACGCTTTGCGACGTGCAATGCGCACACCGCTGTCGAAACCTAAAAGCAGCTTAGTCTTCCCCCTGCATTCAGTCGGTACGGTAGCGCACATACTCAGACGTGCGTAGATAGGCCAATGCGCCAGCGTTTTTTTCTACTCTCGCGGTTCGAGTTTTCCACTTATTCGCAAGGGGATGCGAATGAATGCGTTAGCTCGCGCCCTATCTGAGTGAGAGGGTAGGTGGCTTGCTGTTCGCTTTAGCGTGAGACATATCGAGATCGGCTTGCCGAATCAAATCCTCGCCACTTTGCTTGTCGCCGTGATAGAGGGCGGTGCCGATACTTGCCGTTAGCGTAATCACCTGGCCATCGATCACGTAAGGCGCGGCTAATTGTGCGCGGATTTTGTGCACCGCTGCGTCAGCACTGTGTTGTCCTTCGATTTCCGGCAGCATGACGACGAATTCATCGCCCCCATAACGGCAAGCGGTGTCTGCACCACGGATGTTGACGGCTAAACGCATGGCTACCTGCTGCAGGAGACTGTCTCCCGCGACATGCCCCAATTTATCGTTGACCCATTTGAACTGATTCAGATCGATAAACATCAGCAGCACCTGTTTGTGCTGCCGAGTTGCTTGTTGCATCGCCTGATGCAGACGGTCTAGCAGCAAGCTGCGGTTGGGCAGACCCGTCAGTTCGTCGTGATAGGCAAGCAGACCTTCCTGCTTTATCTTGTGAGAAAACCGTATCAAATTTCGCCGCAAACAAGCATTGGATGCCGCCAACAATTTAAATTGCTGCTGCGTACCATTTGTTGTTGCTGTTGTTGGGCTATTGCGCATGTTGCTGTGCTTTCAAGATGAGCAGGCGCTCTGTGGTTGGAATAGACAGCACATCGTTTACGATCTGCTCTTTCATTTCGCACTCTCCTAAGATGGGTTTCGAGGCGTCCACGGCTTCTACGTCATGCCCCAGACTTGAAGTGAGTAGCGTAATTAACAAGCTGTAAATGTTCTGTGCGGTAACCAACATTCAAGCGCGACTGATGCGGCTCGCAGAACAATTGATACCGCTTAGCGCAGATTCCCTTCCCAATCGCAACCCCAACCCTTGGCACGGCAACGATAGCGTTGCACCGGCGTAATCAAGCTGATGAGCCGGTCAATAAAACGGCGCCGCACGCGTTCCACGGGGCCCTTGCATTTGGGGCACACGCGCGTTTGCTCAGGGTGGTACGCGGGCGTACTTGGCTGATAAGCCATAGGCAGCGTTATCTATTAATCACTCTCAGCAAGACAACTACGATCGCGATTACCAGCAGAATGTGAATGAACCCGCCCATGGTGTAAGAGGTTACGAGCCCCAGCAACCACAAGATGAGCATAACGACGGCAATGGTATAGAGCATGACTCGACCTTTCTATTTTATTGGTCTAGGCAGACAGCCGCGCCCACTTCCATGGGACTGGCGCGGCGGCTGCGTAGATGAAGCGATGTTATTTACTGATCTCGTGGCCAATGACGCCGCCGACCGCCGCGCCACCGACCGTGCCGACCGCGCTGCCGCCGGTCAGGACGGAGCCGCCCACCGCACCGACACCGGCGCCGATCGCGGTATTTTTATCCTGCTGCGACATACCGGCACAACCCGCCAAGCCGAACAGCAGGGCCACTACTGCCGCATTCACTGCTAATGTTTGTATCGTTTTCATTTGGAGTACCTCTCAGTTAAACATCCGGTGCTAGGGAAATTCCTACCCGGCGGCTTATTTGCCGTATTGCATCTTTGCTTGGTTCATACAGCTTTCCTTGGCGTTGCCCGCCAGCGCATCGCATTTTTCCTTTGCCACTGCAAAATCTGCGTCACGCTTATCAGCAGCTGCGTCCTTGCGCGCTTCGCTGCCCTTTTCTTTCGCTTTCATCTGCGCCTCAGAGGATGTCTCGTTGGCCGCCGCGTTTGCCTTCGAGGTTTTCAACTGTGCTTTGGCGTCGGCTTTGGCGCGCACCAGGGCGGCTTTCGCTTCTTTCACGCAAACGTCTTTAACGTTACCGGACTTGTCATCGCACTTTTCCTTGGCTACCGCATATTCCGCTTCCGCCTTAGTAACACTGACTTTGTAGGTCGCCTTTTTTGAGGGTTTGTAGCGCGCATCGAGTTCAGCATTTGCGACCTTTTCTTTGCCTTTTGCTTCGGCCATGCAAATATCTTTAGCGTTATCGGCGAATGAGCCACAGGCTCCTTTGGCGGTTTTGTATTCGGCCCCGATGGTTTTCCCGGCAGCCTTATACTCAGTCTTAGACAGGTTTTGCGCCATGCCGTTAACACTATAGGCAAGGCTGATTGCCAGTACGATTGCGCTGAGTTTGAATTTATTCATGCTGATGTCTCCTTTAAATTGTCTATTTAAGATGAAGTGATAGGGCGCGGTATCCGCGCCTACTCCTACATCGCATTAATGCGTTTGATCTTTCTGGCGATCCTGCCATTCGGTAATCTGCTTCTCTGTTTCGTCTTTAGAGATGCCGTAGATTTCCTGAATCTTGCCGGAAAGCTGGTCGCGCTTACCTGCGATCACATCCAAATGATCATCAGTCAGCTTGCCCCACTGCTGCTTGATATTGCCTTTGAGTTGTTTCCAATTTCCTTCAATACGATCCCAGTTCATTTTGATTCCTTATCTTAAGTTAACTATCGTGACGGTCTGCTCTGCACCGAATCGCACTGGGGCACCGCAACTTTCCTGCCTCAATTGATGTTTAGATTAACGACAAGGTCTTACTGCGTCTGTGCGCTGGCGCACAAACGACAAACCCTGCCGAAGCAGGGTTTGTAGGGTGCACCGCAACCATGCCGCCCACTTGGCGGAGAAGTCGGAACAGTGGTTACGAGAATGGCTTAGTTATCACGGCCATGGCCTTTGTCGTGTTTATCTTTCTTATGCTTCCCACCATGATCATCCCTGTTCTCGTCACGGCGGTCATCCCGGCGATCACGATGCTGCTCCTGATAACGCGGTACATACTCGCGGTTATACCAGCTGTCTTGCACAAAGTAGACCCGCTCGCCACAGGCGTTGTATTTGCGGCAGTGCTTGCTCCAATGTTTAGCGTGGCCCGGCGGTACGCGCATATAGATCGGCGGGCGCTCCACTTCCCGCACAATGACTATCGGCCGCCGATAGATCACTTGTGGTGGCGGATAGCCGCCGATGTCAATTCGGCCATAGAAACCGGGTTCGCCGATGCTGACCGAGACGCCAACGTCGGTAGCCAATGCCGGGGTGGTCATGGTGGTAGCGGCTACCGCTGCTGCAATCAGTAAACGTTTCATGTTGTACCTCCTGTTGTTAGTGGTGCTTAAATAACGTCCGCAGACGTGAGTGGATGACTTGCCTTTGTAACGATATGTAAGTTCAGGGAGATCGATTCGCTGCAGCGATTACTTGGTGCCGCTTACCTCTATATCCACTCGACGGTCAGGCTGCAGGCAGGTAATAAGCTTCTTGCTTTTAGGCCCAGTACAATCGCCAGGTTTGGTGGTCGGTTGAAGCTCGCCCTTGCCTTCCACGGTAATGCGATTAGCAGCGATATCTTTGCTGACGAGATAATCCCGCACCGCATTCGCACGTTGCTCTGAAAGTTTCTGATTGTATTTAGTGCTACCGATGCGGTCCGTATGGCCGGTGACATGGATAGCGTCATAGCTCACGCCATTGAGATCCTTGACCAAACCATCCAACTCCAACATACCTTCCGGCTTCAGCGTAGATTTGTCAAAGGCGAACAGTGCGTCTGCGGAGAAACTAACTTTTTGCGGCGCCAGTTTTTGTGGTGCGGGCGCCGGGGCGGGCGCTAGCACAGGTGGCGGTGTAACCGCTGCTAGCTTGGGTGCTGGCGCCTCCACTTTCTTGACGAGATCGGAATCGCATTCTGCGATGGCCATCGCCGGCGTCCAGTAGCCGGTGCGCCAACATTGGCCATAGTTGTTCTTAACCACGGCGCCGCGCGAATCAAGCAGATAACCTTGAATTTTATCTTGAGCGATCGCTATGCCTGGCAATAATGCCGTAACGATGCTGGCAATGATGAGTGTTTTTGAATTAGTCATGATTGTTTCTCCTGTTTTTCTGAATGGTATGAGCACAGACCATGATCGAAAAACATGAGCCGTCACACCGTTACGCACGCTCAATTGCATGCATTAAATTTCAGCACCACCGTGTATAGCGTGGCCGTCATTTACAAGTGTCATGCTCCGCTATTCTTCCGGAGCAATCTGTGCGCTAGCGCACGTAGGGCAGCCACAACGATCAGGCACGACAAAAAAACGAGAAATGGCAACTGCGGAGTAACCGAAAGGTCGGCAGGCGCGAATACGCCGCAACCTAGGTGATTGATATGATGGTGGGCCCCCCGAGAGTCGAACTCGGCACCAACGGATTATGAGTCCGCTGCTCTAACCAACATGAGCTAGAGGCCCAATGAAAACTGGCCGGGAATGCCGGCCAGTTTCGAGAACGCTTTTATTCGTTTTCCAGGAAGCTGCGCAGGCGCTCGGATCGGCTCGGGTGGCGTAGCTTGCGCAGCGCCTTAGCCTCTATCTGGCGTATGCGCTCACGCGTAACGTCGAATTGTTTGCCGACTTCTTCCAAGGTGTGGTCAGTATTCATTTCGATGCCGAAACGCATACGCAACACTTTAGCTTCGCGCGGGGTGAGCGAATCCAGTACTTCATGCGTCGCATCGCGCAAGCTCGCGTACAGCGCCGCATCGCTTGGCCCCAGCGTGGCCAAGTCTTCGATGAAATCGCCTAGGTGCGAGTCTTCGTCGTCACCGATCGGCGTTTCCATCGAGATCGGCTCTTTGGAAATTTTGAGGATTTTGCGAATCTTGTCCTCGGGCATCTCCATCTTCTTCGCCAGTAGTGCGGGATCAGGCTCTTGCCCGGTCTCTTGCAGAATCTGGCGCGAGATGCGGTTCATTTTATTGATGGTCTCGATCATGTGCACCGGTATGCGGATGGTGCGCGCCTGATCGGCGATGGAACGCGTGATCGCTTGCCGAATCCACCACGTGGCGTAGGTGGAAAATTTATAGCCGCGGCGATATTCGAATTTATCCACGGCCTTCATCAAGCCGATGTTGCCTTCTTGAATCAGATCCAGGAATTGCAAACCGCGGTTGGTGTATTTCTTGGCGATGGAAATTACCAGACGCAGGTTAGCCTCGATCATTTCACGCTTGGCGCGGCGGGCTTTCGCTTCGCCGTTGGACATTTGGCGTGAGATTTCTTTCAAATCTTTGATCGGAATGCCGACGCGGTTTTGCAGATCGTTCAATTTGGTTTGATAGTCCACAATGTCGTGCTGATGACGCGCGAGCATTTCGACATAGGGCTTGCGTGCGCGCATCTCGCCTGCGAGCCATTGCGTATTAACCTCATTGCCGGGGAAGGATTTAATAAAATGGGGACGTGGCATGCCGCATTTTTTGACGCATAAATCCATGATGCCGCGTTCATAGCTGCGGACTTCTTCCACCAAGCCGCGCACGCTATTGCACAAGCTCTCGGTCTGCTTCGCGGTGAAGCGAATGCTCATGAGCTCGGTGGAGATCTGACCTTGCAGCTTTTTGTAGGCGCGGTCTTCGGTGCCTTTTTTCTCTAACGCTTTCACCATTTTGATGAACAGCGCTTGGATGACTTTGAAGCGCTCCATGGCATCCGCTTTGAGTTGGAGCAAGCTGGCGGTTTGCGCGGCGGCGGCGGCGCCCTCTTCCTCTTCTTCCGACACTTCTTCTTCGAGCGCGGCTTCTTCCTCCGGCATTTCTGCAGCCACTTCTTCTTCGGCGTTCGGATTAATCAAACCGTCGATCAGCTCGTCGATGCGCATTTCGTCGCGGTTTACTTTATCCGCGAGTTGCAGCATGTCGGCGATGGTGGTCGGGCAGGCGGAAATGGCCAGGATCATATGCTTCAAGCCATCTTCGATGCGCTTGGCGATTTCGATTTCGCCTTCGCGCGTCAGCAACTCGACCGTGCCCATTTCACGCATGTACATGCGCACCGGGTCGGTGGTGCGGCCAAATTCGGAGTCGACGGTGGTCAATGCCCGCTCGGCTTCTTCCACCACATCCTCGTCCGCTACCGGTGGGGAAGCTTCGGTCATGAGAAGCGATTCAGCATCCGGCGCTTCGTCGTAGACCTGAATACCCATCTCGTTGATCATGCTGGTGATGCCTTCGATCTGCTCGGCATCCTGCATATCATCTGGCAAGTGGTCGTTGATTTCGGCGTAGGTGAGGTAACCGCGCTCCTTGCCGAGCATGATCAGCGTCTTCAAGCGCATGCGGCGCGCTTCTAGATCGTTTTGCTTCAAATCCATTTTTTCGTTATCGGCTGCCATGTGACCGTCCAGAGGTGCGCAAAATTTCGCGTAAAACCAGTAATTATACCAAAAGACCTGGGCATAGCCAAACCCCGCCGCTTATCCTGCTTAAATCGCTCTACCCGACCCGCCCACCGGCCAATTCGCGGGTTAAAGCCTGTTTTTGCTCTGGGCTCAAGGCCTGAGTCTTGGCCAGCGCGAGCAGGCTGTCGATGCGCTTTTGCCGGGCCTGGGCACGCAGTTGGGCAACCGCACCATTAAATTCCTGCGCCACATCGAATGCTTCGTCCCAAGCCAGCGCTTCTCCCGCCACCTCGGCCAGCAGCGCTTCTTCTGGCGCGCCGCGCAACGCTTCCAATATCGCTGCATAGGTGCCGATCTGCGGCTGTTGCTGGATTAAATCCAATACGCCTCGCAACACGTGCGCCTCGACATTCTCTTCATCCAGCGGCTCCATGGCCGCTTCGCGCGCGAGATCCGGCCGTAGCAACACCATGCGCAGCAATTGCCTAGCGAGCGAGGGTGCGCGGCGCGGCTTTACCTTCGGCGCGCGCGTGGGCACGGCACTAGTTTGCGGTAGCAAGCTTGTCAATTCGGCAGCGGATAAGCCTGTCAGTTCCGCCAGACGTTTGCGCAGCATCATTTGCAGCGCGGGGGCGGCGATTTTCTCGATCAGCGGTTTGGCGGTCTGCACCAGTTTGGCGCGGCCTTCATCGGTGGTCAGATTCACTTCGCGCGTGATTTCTTTGAATAGGAATTGGCTCAAGGTGAGCGCGTTGCTATAGCCCGCTTCAAACCCGTCTTTGCCCACTTGGCGCACATAGGTGTCGGGATCCTCGCCTTCGGGCAGGAATAAAAACAACAGGCGCGCAGTATCGGTCAGCGCGCCGAGGCTGTTTTCCAGGGCGCGCCAGGCAGCACGGCGGCCGGCCTTATCGCCATCGAAACAAAAAATAATTTCGTCCGCCGCGCGCAGCAGCTTTTGCACATGCACCGGTGTGGTGGCGGTGCCGAGGGTGGCGACGGCGTATTCGACACCGTGCTGCACCAGCGCCACCACGTCCATATAGCCCTCCACCACCAGCACGCGGCCGGCGTTGCGAATCGCATTGCGCGCTTGGAACAGGCCGTACAACTCCTGGCCTTTTTGGAACAAAGACGTTTCCGGCGAGTTGAGATATTTGGGTTCGCCCGCGCCCAGCACGCGCCCGCCGAAGCCGATGACATTGCCGCGCGCGTTGAGAATGGGGAACATCACCCGATCGCGAAAGCGGTCGTAGCGCCGGCCTTCGTCGTTTTCGATAATCAAGCCAGTTTCGATCAACGCTGACGACGTGGCGTAATCGGGAAACACCACGCTCAGGTTTTGCCAACCCTCGGGCGCGTAGCCCAAACCGAACTTGGCGGCGATGTCGCCCGACACGCCGCGGCCTTTGAAGTACTGAATCGCCGGGTCGGAGAGTTTGAGTTGATCGCGGTAGTAGCGCAGCGCTTGCTGCATCGTCTCGGGTAGGCCAGCGGCTTGCGCGGCACGGGTGTCTTGCTCGCGCTGGGTGGTTTCATGCGGTACGGGGAGGCCGATGCTCTTAGCCAACTCCTCTACCGCTTCGGGGAAATTCAGCCCCTGGTGCTCCATCACGAAGCTGATCGCGCTGCCATGCGCGCCGCAGCCAAAGCAGTGATAAAACTGTTTGGTCGGGCTGACGCTGAAAGAGGGAGTTTTTTCGTTATGGAACGGGCAGCAGGCGACGTAGTTTGCCCCGGTTTTTTTGAGCGGGACGTAGCGCTCCACCACGTCCACGATATCGAGACGATTCAGCAATTCCTGGATGAAGGATTGCGGGATCATTAGACGGGAATAGAGCTGCGATGCGCCACCGGTTAGCCGGTCAGACGGGCTTTGACCAGTCCGGACACGCGGCCCATGTCGGCGCGGCCAGCCAGCTTGGGTTTCAACACGGCCATCAGCTTGCCCATGTCCGCCGGGCCTTGAGCGCCGGTTTGGGCGATGGCTTCAGCGACGATCGCCTCGATTTCCGCCTCGCCCATCTGCGCCGGCATATAGGCGAGCAACACCTCCACCTCGGCTTGCTCGATAGCAACCAAGTCCGGCCGTGCGCCTTTTTCGAACTGAACGATGGATTCTCGACGCTGTTTAAGCAATTTTTCGATCACCGTCAGTACTTGAACATCGTCCAAGACGATGCGTTCGTCCACCTCCCGCTGTTTGATGGCCGCCAATAGCATGCGGATGGTGGATAGCCGCGCGGTCGCCTTGTCGCGCATGGCCTGCTTCATGTCTTCGATTATTTTTTCTCTGAGGCTCATATTTAAGCTAGTGCTGGTGACAGGGTCGGGGGATATTGCCAACCCATTGCTTTTATTAATTTAAAAATTAAATATGGGTTGAGGTCGAAGCCTGATCATAGCATCGGCAGAATTGATTTGAAACCGAGGCTTAAGGCATGGAAATTGCCTCCGTTAATACAAAATAGTCCGGATTAATTTATATTTTTTGCTTGGCAAAAACCATAACCATAACATGCATAATCATTTCAATTCTGGCTTAAGGCTCAAACTGGTGCTGCTGGTAGTGGCGGGTATTGTGTTCGCCTTCACCGTGATTGGCGCTTTTCGCGTACATACCGAAAAACAGCGCATCACCGAGGAAATGCGCCGCTCCGGCCAGGAGCGCGCGGCCATGGTCGCGGAGGCGGTCGCCAATCTATTGGTCGGCTACGATTACAGCAATATGGAATCACTCGCCGAGCGTATCGTGCAGCAGCAAGACGTGCAGCACGCGATTATCCGCAACCGCGATGGCAAAGTGATGGTGTCGCGCAATAAGCCCAGCCTGCCCGACCAGGCAACCTTATCATTCGAATCCCCGGTGGTTTTTTCTTCGGAGCAAATCGGCCGGGTTGATTTGCAAATCTCTCTCGCGCGCATGGAGGCGGAAATCTATCGCACCTATCGCGATGTGATCCTGGAGCAGGCGTTCTTTGGTTTATTTCTCGGTCTGTTGATTTATTTTGGCGCCTCGCGCGTGATCGTGAAACCGATTACCCGCATTAGCGAGCACATGAAAAATATTCTCAACAGCAACGATACATTGTTGCCCGAAGCTTTAGATATACGCAGCAGCGACGAAATTGGGGATCTGGCGCGAATTTTCAACAATTTGAATCAGAAGGTATTTGAAGCCCACCTGCGCTTGCGCGAAAAAATTGATCTTGCCGGTAGCGCACTGATGAAAACCAACGAGCAACTGCAACAACGCTCTCAGGAATTGGAAAACCGTACACAAGATTTGGAAAAAGCCTTAACCCTGCTGGAGAAGCTGGCGGTTACCGATAGCCTGACTGATCTGAGAAATCGTCGCTATTTCGATGACAATCTGGCCGCCACATTTGCGCGTGCGCAACGCTTCAACGAACCGATGTGCTTAATCCTACTCGACATAGATTTTTTCAAGCAGATCAACGATACCTACGGTCATGCTGCCGGTGATACCGTACTGCAAGCGCTGGCGCGCGCCTTTAAAACGCGTACGCGTGAAACGGATATCGCAGCGCGCCTCGGCGGCGATGAATTCGCCTTCCTGCTTTATCGCACGCAGCGCGAGGAAGGCGTTTTATTCGGAACCGCTCTCCTGGCCATGCTGCGCGGGATGCCTTTCAACTTTCATGATCATGAAGTGACCGTCGGCTTATCCATTGGCGTAGCATGTAATCATGATGATATCCACAGCATCGAGGCGCTTTACGGCGCGGCCGACGAGGCGCTGTATGAAGCGAAACGCCGCGGCCGCAACCAAGTAGTCGCCCATCCATTTGATACTCAACCGCATGTAAAGCTCAAATCTGTGTAAATGATGAAAGAGGAAACCGCATGAAACACTTGCTCACACGATGCTTGATTAGTCTTACTGCCATGGGGTTGCTGACCCTCCCCGCGCGCGCGGTGCCGATAGGCGCTGAAGAGCTCTACCTGGGCTCCGTCGCGATGGATGTACCGGCGGCGATGGTGCAGCGGCTCACCCCCTTGACCGCTTATTTGAGCAAGAAAACCGGGATCAAAATCTCATTCCGCGCTTCGCCCAACCTCGGCTCGGCGGTGAATGAACTGGGCAAGGATTTCACCCAAATCGCCTATCTCACGCCCGTGGCCTTCGTCGAGGCGCATGATAAATACCGAGCCCGCGCGCTGGTCTCACCCCTCACCCATGGCAAGGACACGTTCAATCTGGTGGTCGCGGTGCGCCAAGACAGCCCGATTCAAACCATGGCGGATCTCAAGGGCAAGTCATTTGCATTGGGGGATGAAAAAGCGCTGCTGCAACGCGCGGTGGTGGTGGGCGGTGGCGTGAAGCTGGAGGAATTCTCCAAATACAGCTTCCTGAAGCACTACGACAATATCGCCAAGGCGGTGCTCAACAAAGATTTCGACGCCGGCATTTTGAAGGACACGAGTTTCGAGAAATATGCGCCGCAGGGCTTGCGCAAAATACACACCTCGCCGCCACTCTCGTCTTATCTGTTCGCGGTGAGCGAACGTATGCCGGCGGAAACGGTGAAAAAATTGCGCGCCGCCTTCCTCGAACTTAAAGCCGATACGCCGGAAGGAAAAGCCATCCTGACAGAATTAGACCCGGCCTATGATGGCTTCGTCGTGGCAGAAGACAAGGACTACGACACGATTCGCAAGCTGGTCGCGCCGTTCCAAGCGCCTGCCGTCAAATAAGGCGCACTATACATAGCGACAGAAGTCGTAGCGAGCGGTGTGAGCTTGAACCGAGAAGCGCAGCCGTGCAAATGTACGGCGAGCATCGCAGGTTCGAGATCGCGCCGCTCGCTACGACTTATGTCGTTATGTTAAAAAAGCAACGCCCCGGAGGGTAACCCATCCGGGGCGTTTTGCGTTGGTGCTGAAGCTTAGTACAGCTTGGGCGGCAGCATCTGGCTGCGGATGCGCTTGTAGTGGCGCTTTACCGCAGCGGCCAGCTTGCGCTTGCGCTCCGAAGTGGGCTTCTCATAGAACTCACGAGCGCGTAGCTCGGTCAGCAGCCCGGTCTTTTCAATGGTGCGCTTGAAACGGCGTAAGGCCACGTCAAACGGCTCATTTTCCTTCACGCGAACGATCGCCATGCAACAACCCCTATCTGAAAAATCGCTGTCAAAATCAGAAAAGCGCGCATTCTACCAGCTAAACCAAGTTTTTCCAAGGCCCGTTAGCGTTTTGCGCTAGAATCCCGCCCCATGTTAGTTCTGGGCATCGAAACCTCCTGCGACGAGACCGGTATCGCGCTCTACGACACCGAGAGCGGCCTGCTCTCCCACGCGCTGTATTCTCAAGTCCACATGCATGAGGAATACGGTGGCGTCGTGCCCGAATTGGCCTCGCGCGACCATATCCGGCGCGTATTGCCTTTGACCCGGCAAATATTGGATCAAGCCGGGCTGCAGTTGACAGACCTTTCCGCCATCGCCTATACCGAAGGCCCAGGCCTGGCCGGGGCCTTGTTAGTCGGCGCTTCCATCGCCGCCAGCCTGGGTTTTGCGTTGAAGCTTCCCATCGTCGGCGTGCATCATCTGGAAGGGCACTTGCTCGCGCCCTTGCTCGAACCCGACCCGCCGGCTTTTCCCTTCGTCGCGCTGTTGGTCTCCGGCGGCCATACGCAATTGATGCGCGTGGATGGCGTGGGCCAGTACCAGCTCCTGGGCGAAACCTTGGACGACGCCGCGGGTGAAGCTTTCGACAAAAGCGCGAAATTGATGGGCTTGGGCTATCCCGGCGGCCCGGCGCTGGCGCGGTTAGCCCAGACGGGCCAGATCGGACACTACAAACTACCGCGACCGATGCTCCACAGCGGCGATCTGAATTTCAGTTTCAGCGGCTTGAAAACAGCGGTGATGCTCATCGCAAAGCAAGCCGCTTTGAATCACGCCAACCTCGCCGCCGAGGTGCAGGAAGCCATCACCGACGTGCTGGCCGCGAAATCCATCGCCGCCTTGAAACAAACCGGCTTGACCCGTCTCATCGTCGCCGGCGGCGTCGGCGCCAATGCACGACTGCGCGAACGTTTAAGCCAAGCCGTGCCACCGGGTGCGGCTGTGTATTACCCGAAACTGGAATTTTGCACCGACAACGGCGCCATGATCGCCTTCGCCGGCGCGATGCGGCTTAAAGCTGCCGATACGCGCTATGGCTTTAGCGTGAAGCCGCGCTGGGATTTGGCGCAACTGGAAGCGCCTTAATAAAAATCGTCACGGCTTGCCGTGTAAGGTGTTGACCCACCTACCCAGCGTCTCATTGCCCGTCAGTTGAACCAACATTTCCGGGTAAAACATCACCACATACAGCACCAATAACACCACGACCAGCAGCAAATGCCCGAAGATGCTTTCTGGCCGCAAAAAGCCCCAGTATTTCATCGCCAGGAACATGACGTCTTTTTTGTGCTCGGTCATCTGCCGATAACGGCGCAACATGGTCGCGGCCATATAGGCTAAATAGCCGGCGGCGAGCGAGATGAACACGATACGGAAGATGCCGAATAAATCGACCGTCCCGGCCGAATAGCGGTGGTACATGAGTGACACGCCGCCCATCAGGAACGAGGCGCCCACCGCGATGAAAATATTCATGAACAAGCGCCGCCGTTCACGGGCGATGTCTTGTTGGCGCTGGACAAAAAACGAATCGACTTCGTGCTTGAAATACTCCACTTTTTCTTGCACCAGCGCAGTGATTTCCTGCTTCATCATATGCACCCGGTCGTCGATGGTTGCACCCAGTTTGTCCGCTGCGTAATCGACTAATTCTTTTACGTCACTCTTGGTAAACTGGCGCTGGTCGTGTAGTTCATTGGAAATTTTATCGAGTTTGGTGTCGATTTTCTCGCTGGTGTGCTCGACCACTTCGCGCAGCTCGGTGCTGGCATGTTCGATGCCGTCACGCACGACGCCATTCAGCTTATCTGCGGCACGATCAATCGCACTCTCTGAGACTTTGACCAAGCTCTCGCGCGCGTAATCCATTTCTTTCTGAAACCAGGTCATGTCTTTCACTCCTGTGTTTTCTTAAAGCCGCTTTCCTTGCCTTGCAGCAGTTTTCGGATATTCGCGCGATGGCGCCAAATCAGCAAGGCGGATAGCACGATCACCGTCCCGACATAAAGCTTGTTCAAGAAAAAGACTGCGTACAACGGTGCGAGTGCTGCCGCGAGCAAGGCGGATAAGGATGAATAACGGCTCAAGGCAAACGTCAGCAGCCAGGTGGCTAATATGGCCAGCCCGAGCCAAACATTGAGCGCGAGCAAAATGCCAGCGGCGGTGGCCACGCCCTTGCCGCCTTTAAAGCCGAAGAACACCGGATAAATATGGCCGATGAACACGGCCAATGCGGCGGCGGCGATGCCGAGATCGCCCGCATCCCAACCCGGCGCTAATTGTTGCGCCAGAAACACCGCGCACCAACCCTTCGCGCCATCGCCAAGTAAGGTCAACACGGCAGCAACTTTTTTGCCGCTACGCATGACATTGGTCGCACCTGGATTGCCGGAACCATATGAGCGCGGATCGGGCAGCCCGAACGCTCGGCTCATCAGCACCGCAAAAGAAAGCGATCCAATCAAATAAGCCAGAATGATTAACGCTATCGTGCCCATGAGAAAAGCCTTAAAATTGACGCTGTTTTCATTCTACGCAAAAATCCCCGTGGACGTTATATTCCTGCACGAATACAAATTGGAGCTGGTGATCGGTATCTATGCATGGGAGCGCCATTTGCCGCAGACAATTCAACTCGATATCGAGATCGGCCTACCCGCCAGCCGCGCGGGTGAAACCGACCGCGTGGAAGATACCATCGACTACGGCAAAGTAGTGCAAGCCATCGAAGCCAGCGTGAAGCAAAAGCATTTTGATCTGCTGGAAGCGCTGGCCGAGCATATCGCGCATCTCATTCGCACCGATTTTAAATCGCCCTGGGTGCGTATCAGCCTCACTAAGCTTGGCATGCTGCGCCATATCAAGCGCGTGGGGCTCACCATCGAGCGGGGCAGTCAATCCTAACGCCCGACACCGCCTTGATGGCAGCGGTGATTCTGCTCCTTGCGTATTTTATTCGCGGTATCTCCGGCTTCGGCTCCGGACTGGTTGCCGTTCCCCTGTTAGCCCTGTTGTTTCCCCTCAAGTTCGTGGTGCCCTTCATACTGGTCATGGATTTCACCGCTTCAATCGTGCTCGGCAGCGTCCATCGGAAGCAAGTCGATTGGACTGAGCTCAAACCGCTGATCCCCGGCGGCATCGTGGGCGTGGTGCTAGGTGTCAGCTTACTGGTGAATTTGGATCAAACGACGCTACTTGCGACTTTGGGTTTATTCATCATCGCGTTCGCACTGCGCAGTCTGCTAAATCTGCATGGCGAAAAACTGATCTCGCGGCTATGGGCGCTGCCGGCGAGCCTGATCGGCGGCATGGTGAGCGCCCTATTCGGCACTGGTGGGCCGCCCTATGTGATTTACCTCACGCATCGCATTCGCGATAAAGGCGTATTCCGTGCAACGACTTCGCTGCTTTTTTTGATGGAGGGCGGCTTGCGCGGCGTGGTGTTTGCGCTTGCAGGCTTGCTGTTTCAGGAGGGCTTGCTCAGCGCTTTTCTCGGTGGCCTGCCGATCATGGCGTTTGGTCTGTGGTTAGGCGGCAAAGTTCATGTCGGTATCACGGCGACGCAAATGGTGCGCCTGATCGGTGGGTTGCTGTTAGTCAGTGGCACAGTATTGCTGTGGAAAGCATGGCACTAGCAACGCTAGCACTACACCTCACCCTCGCGGATGATGCTGCGCGTGCAACTGCTTGAGGCGCTCGCGCGCGACGTGGGTATAAATCTGCGTGGTGGAAATATCAGCGTGGCCGAGCAGCATTTGCACCACACGCAAATCGGCGCCGTGATTCAGTAAATGCGTGGCGAATGCATGCCGTAGCGTGTGCGGCGAAAGCGGTTTGCCGATCCCGGCATGCAGCGCATGGCGCTTGATGAGATGCCAGAACATTTGGCGCGTCATGGCCGCGCCGCGCCCGGTCACAAATAAAGCGTCGGTTTGCTTGCCGTTGAGCAATGCTGCGCGCGCGTCCGCCACATAACGCTTCACCCAATCCAACGCATCTTCCCCTAGCGGCACCAGGCGCTCCTTCGAACCCTTGCCCATGACGCGCACTACGCCCACATCTTGGCTGACTTCGGCGATTTTTAAATTCACCAATTCGGAGACACGCAAACCACTGGCGTAGAGTGTCTCAATCATCGCCCGATCCCGCACCCCCAACGCAGTATCGAGATTCGGCGCATTGATCAATGATTCGACTTCGGCTTCGGACAAGCTTTTTTGCAGTCCGCGCGGCAGCTTCGGTCGCTCGATTTGCAGCGAAGGATCGGCTTGAATTTTGCCTTGGCGCAGCGTGTATTGATAAAACCGCCGCACGCTGGAGAGCAACCGACCGGTGCTGCTGGCTTTCATGCGCGGCGCGT
>JAUXTZ010000079.1 GCA_030681095.1 Burkholderiales bacterium | reverse complement strand
GATCGTCGGTCGTGACCACGCTGGCGTGGGTGATTACTACGGCCCCTTCGACGCCCAGAAAATCTTTGACGAGATTCCCGCTGGTTCGCTCGAAACCAAGAATATGAATATCGACTGGACCTTCTGGTGCAATAAGTGCGGCGGCATGGCCTCGCAACGTACTTGCCCGCACACCAAGGACGATCGCATTCTGCTGTCCGGCACCAAGGTGCGTTCAATGCTTTCCGAAGGCAAAGACCTGCCTGTCGAATTCAGCCGCCCCGAAGTGGCTAAGGTGCTACAGAAATACTACGCCGGCCTGAGCGCGGAAGAGAACGTCAAGATCGAACTCAAAGGCCATTCAGCAAAATAGTTTTGAAGTTTGTTTCAAGGTATAGCCGGATTAAGCAGTCCCGGTTTTTTTAACTGTAGTTGCATTTTGGAGAGACAACATGCCAACTTTCGTACGCACCGACAAATGTGACGGTTGCAAAGGGCAAGACAAAACCGCGTGCATGTATATTTGCCCGCATGACCTGATGATGCTGGACAAAGACGGTTCCGCAACCGGCCACGCCATGAAGGCTTATAACCAAGAGCCAGAGCAATGCTGGGAGTGTTACTCCTGCGTGAAAATTTGCCCGCAACAAGCGATTGAAGCGCGTCACTACGCTGACATCGTTCCGCTGGGCGGCTCTGTGCAGCCTCTGCGCGGCACTGACTCCATCATGTGGACCATCAAGTTCCGCAATGGCACATTGAAGCGCTTCAAGTTCCCGATCCGCACCACCCCGGAAGGCTCGATCGACCCGTTTGGTGGCAAGCCGGAAGCGAAAATGGAGAACATTACTAAGTCTGGTTTCTTCAACCAGGAAAACGGCTATCGCGCAGGCAACCCTGCTGAACTGATCCGTAAGTAATCTGCACGATTAAACCCAACAATTGCGGGAGGGAGCGGGCCTGATGTGCCACGCTGAACTGCAAGCAAGGAGATAAAAAATGGCTGGTGAATTTGGTAAACCCGAAGTAATCCAAGAGGAAGTAGACATCCTCTTGATCGGTGGTGGCATGGCTTGCTGTGGCGCCGCTTATGAAATCATGCGTTGGGCTGAAGCTGCTAAAAAAGAAGTTGGCGTCGACCTCAAAATTAAATTGGTGGACAAAGCTGCGATGGATCGCTCCGGCGCCGTTGCACAAGGTCTCTCCGCGATTAACACCTACATTGGTCCCGAGCAAGACCCCGCAGATTACGCGCGTATGGTCTCCAACGATCTGATGGGCATCACCCGCGACGACTTGGCCTATGACTTGGGCCGCCACGTTGACGAATCCGTACACCTGTTCGAAGAATGGGGCCTGCCGATTTGGAAGACCGACGAAAATGGCGAGCGTCATGACGGCTCCAAAGGCCTGCCCACGTTGAAAGACGGCGGCAAGCCTGTACGTTCCGGCAAATGGCAAATCATGATCAACGGCGAATCCTACAAATGGATCGTGGCTGAAGCAGCGAAAAAAGCGCTGGGCATGGACCGCATTCAAGAGCGTATCTTCATCGTCAAGCTGGTGAACGATAAGAACGATCCTAACCGCATTGCTGGTGCCGTTGGTTTCTCCACCCGTGACCATACGGTTCACATTTACAAGTTCAAGGCTTGCCTGCTGGCTGCCGGTGGCTGCGTGAACTTGTTCCGTCCACGTTCCGTGGGCGAAGGTCAAGGCCGTGCATGGTACCCGGTGTGGAATGCCGGTTCGACCTATGCGATGGCGGCTGAAGCTGGCGCCGAGTTGACCATGATGGAAAACCGCTTCGTGCCTGCCCGTTTCAAAGACGGTTACGGCCCGGTCGGTGCTTGGTTCCTGCTGTTCAAAGCCAAGGCGGTTAACGCCCTGGGCGAAGTGTATATGGACCGCAACAAAGAAATGTTGAACGACTATCCTCCCTACGGGTTGGCTGCTGTTCCTGCATCTTGCTTACGTAACCACCTCATGTTGAAAGAGATGAAAGAAGGTCGTGGCCCGATTTACATGGACACCGTCTCGGCACTTGCCAAACTCAAAGAGACCCTGTCTCCGCGCGAAGTGAAGCATCTGGAAGCTGAAGCGTGGGAAGACTTCCTTGATATGTGTATCGGTCAGTGCGGTGTTTGGGTCGGTGAGAACATCGAGCCGGAGAAGAAAAACTCCGAGTTGATGCCGACCGAGCCCTACCTGTTGGGTTCACACTCCGGTTGCTGCGGTATTTGGGTATCGGGTCCGGAAGATCTGGGCGCGCCGAAAGCCGAAGAGCATGCCGAAGCGGGCAAAGTTCCTGGTCACCTGCCTTCTGGCTGGAGCTGGGGCTATCGTTCCATGACCACGGTTAAGGGTCTGTTCACCGCCGGCGACGGCGTGGGCGCATCCGGTCACAAATTCTCCTCCGGTTCGCATGCCGAAGGCCGTATTTGCGCCAAGTCCATGGTCAAATTCTGCATCGACAACAAAGACTGGAAACCGGAACTCGACACCGACATCAACACGCTGGTGGAAGAAATCTACAAACCAGTGCGTACCTACCTCGAGCACAAGGACTACACCACCGCCATCGACATCAACCCGCACTACATCACGCCGAAGATGCTTCAGTTCCGTCTTCAGAAGATCATGGACGAGTATGTTGCAGGCGTAGCGACTTACTACACCACCAACGCGCACATGCTGAAAGTGGCTGAAGAGAAGTTGGAAATGTTGAAAGAAGACGCGATGAAGATGCGTGCAAAAGACCTGCACGAATTGCTGCGCGCCTGGGAAAACTACCACCGTATTATTACGGCGGAAGCCCACATGAAACACATTCAGTTCCGTGAAGAATCTCGTTATCCGGGCTTCTACTATCGTATGGACAAGAACTTTGTCGACGAAGAGAACTGGAAGTGCTTCGTGAACTCGATCTACGACAAAACCACCCACAAGTGGACCGTGTTCAAGCGTAAGCATGTGGATCTGGTGGACAAGTCCAAGCTATTCAAGCCGGCTGCCCACTAAGTAGTTGTCACAACGTTGTACCAAACCGGGCGCCTCGCGGCGTCCGGTTTTTTCTTTCTGGAAGCGATAGACCTACTCTGAATGTGCCTCTCGGCTTTGCCCGCGCAGGACATTGAGAATAGGCTTAAAATTGACGTAGTAGAACAGTGAGGTAAATCATGAGTGAATTCATCGAAGACTCCCCCTTTCCGGATAGCCCGGTAATGCCCAAGTTAATGTCGGGCGAAGCAACCATTCAATTCGAATGTCACAAGGGCATCTCCTGCTTTAACGCCTGCTGTAAAAACATCGACATCAGCCTGACGCCCTTTGACATCCTGCGATTGAAAAAACGCTTGGACATGAGCTCGGGCGATTTCCTGGTGAAATATACTTTCCCCTATGAAATGGATAAGGACGGTATGGCGGGGGTGAAATTCAAACCGGTTGAGGGTGGAAGCGCTTGCCAATTCATGACCGACGAAGGCTGCGGCGTATACGAAGACCGCCCCACGGCGTGCCGCTACTACCCAGTCGCCCTGCTCTCCATGCGCAAACAAAACGAATTCACCGAGCGTGAAGCCTATGCCATGGTGCAAGAAGACCATTGCAAAGGCCACTTCGAGCCGCGCACCATCACCATCAACGAATACCGCAAAGAACAAGGCGTAGAAGAATACGACGAGTTGGCCAGCGGCTGGCGTCAACTGATTCTGAAGAAAAAATCCGCCGGCCCCACTATTGGCATGCCGAGCAAGCGCAGCTTGCAACTATTCTTTATCGCCTGTTATGACTTGGACCGTTTCCGCGAATTCGTCACTAGCCCCGGCTTCAACGAAGTGTACTTACTCGAAGATGCGCTCAAGCAGCAAATCGCAGAAGATGATGTCGCACTGATGCAATTCTCATTCCGTTTTCTACGCCAAGTATTATTTGGTGAAGTCTCTATCGACGCCAAAGCTGATGCGGTCGACATACGCCTGGCGAACAAAAAAGAACGCGAAGAAAAGCTGGATGAGATCGCCGCCAAAGTCGGCCCCATCGAATTCACCCGCGTTGATCCCAACGATAAATACAACATCAAAGATTAAGCGCAAGGAACACCATGCAAGCGCGTGCACTGGAAAGCGAAGCCTACTTCATCCAAGCCGAGCCGTATTACGAAGCCACCGGCGACGAGATCAAAATCTTCGAAGCGGCTTATCGTAACAAGCTGCCGATCCTCCTCAAGGGACCGACCGGCTGTGGCAAAACGCGCTTCATGGAATATATGGCATGGCGGCTACAACGCCCGCTGATTACCGTTTCCTGCCATGACGATTTAACCGCCTCCGACCTGGTCGGCCGCTATTTGGTCAAAGGCGGCGAAACCACTTGGGTCGATGGCCCGCTCACCCGCGCCGTGCGCGCCGGCGCTATTTGTTATTTGGATGAAATCGTCGAAGCGCGCAAGGACACCATGGTCGTGATCCATCCGCTGGCCGACGACCGCCGCGTCTTGCCGATGGAAAAACTCGGCACTCTGGTGACAGCCGATGAAAATTTCTGTCTCGCCGTCTCTTACAACCCCGGCTACCAAAGCGTACTGAAAGATTTGAAACAAAGCACGCGGCAACGCTTTGTCGCCCTTGAGTTCGATTACCCTGCCACCGAGTTGGAAGCAAAAATTGTCGCCAACGAATCCAAAGTGGATCGAGCACTGGCGGACAAGCTGGTTAAATTCGCACACATGACGCGCAACCTCAAAGGCAGCGGCCTGGACGAGGGTGCGAGCACCCGACTTCTAGTGCACGCGGGGAAACTCATCACTTCCGGCATCGAGCCAGTCTCCGCCTGCCG
Organism: Burkholderiales bacterium; assembly: GCA_030681095.1. Taxonomy (GTDB): domain Bacteria; phylum Pseudomonadota; class Gammaproteobacteria; order Burkholderiales; family Thiobacteraceae; genus RBG-16-58-11. Next base: position 6,578 of record JAUXTZ010000079.1, on the reverse strand, counting down.
CAGCGCCATTGCACAGGCCATCACCGACGATGTGGAAATGCTGGCGGCCGTGCAAGAACTCTCCTCATCACTATTTTGAGCCGCCAAGACGCCAAGTCGGTTTAATTTGTATGGCCGATAGCGCGCCGCTCACCCTCGATCAAATCCTTCAGCCCTTGGAGAAGTGGCTTGAAGTTGAATTCACCTTTCTCCACGTCAATGAAATCGCCGAAGCCTTGTCGCGCCTCCCGCGCGAGGAACAGGATTTCTTCCTGAGCTGGACGCGGCGCATCAGCACCACCAACATCCAAATTTCCTACCAATTTGTGGTGCGGGCTACCGCCGGTTTAGCCCACCTGGATCAGCGTGTGATCGAAGCTTGGGCGCTGCATGCCATGGATACCTACGACCGTGCCGGGCTGCGCGTGGCCATGCAGGTGATCGAGGATGTAGAGAATTTCGTGCAACTGAGCCACGCGCACGCCGAGGGTGCGGTGTTCGACGAGTTTAGCGGCATCTTGCTTACCTTCGCGCACGGCCTGTCCGGTCGGCAATTGAAAATAGCGCAAGGCGATGCGCCCTATACCGACAGTGAAACACTCTTTCTCCCCGCCGTCGTGGCACTGATGGAAAAAGCCGAAGATAATTTCACACTATGCAAAGCCATGGTGGCCTTCCAGTGGGCGCAGACGCGCTTTGGCAGCTTCCGCATTAGTTTTGCCGATGCACTCGCCACATTCGAGGATCAAGCCTTCGCGCTCAAACAATTCCATGGCTTGGAAACACTGCGGCTTGAAGCCTGTTTGCAACGTGAGCTACCCGGTCTCACCCGCGAGATGCGGCGACTCAAGCAAACCCTCGGTCAGAACGAATCCATTCCCGATGCCTGGCGGCGCTACGCCGAACAACTCGCATCGCCCGATGCATCGGTCAACGACAGCCTGCGTTTGTTGCAAGAGGCTTACACCGCACCGCCCGCACCGCCCGCATGCTATCAAGGTGAGCTGCGCCCAGACGCGATAGCGGCATGCATGACCAAACGTACCGGACACGAAAAAATGCATTTGCGCATCAAGCTCGCGCAAATGTTAGATGAGATCGAGAAACAACAAACTGAAGCGCCGCATGAAGCCCCGCCCAAAATTGGTGTGCAAGAACATCAAGACAGCCCAGCCGATTTGCCAAGCTTCGACATCACGCTGGACGATATGCCGGTCGCACCGCCAGAAGGCGTGAAGCAACTCTTAACCTCGGTCTATCTCGATTTCGGAGAAATCCCACCCGAGTATCTGGTGCCCGCAGGCGACGGCGATTACGATCTCACGCAATTTGCAGACCAGGGCAAAGACCCGGACGATGTGTGGCAAGGCACCTATCACGAAGAAGGGGCAACGTTCTATCCCGAGTGGGATCACGGCCGCCAACACTATCGCAAAAACTGGTGCGTCATGCGCGAGAAAGACGTCACCCCAGTACATGATGATTTCGTGCCACAGACGCTGATTAAATACAGCGGCCTGATCAAACATCTGCACCGCACGTTTGAGGCCCTACGCGACGAAGACAAGCTGCAGAAACGCCAAGCCGCCGGCGACGAAGTGGATATTGATGCCCTGGTAGAAGCCTTAGCCGATGCGCGTGACGGACGCGAGATGTCGGATCGCCTGTTCATGCACATGCACCGCGCCGAGCGCAATGTCGCGGTGATGTTCATGGTCGATATGAGCGGCTCCACCAAAGGTTGGATCAACGATGCCGAGCGCGAATCGCTGGTGCTGTTGTGTGAAACGCTGGAGAGACTGGGCGACCGCTACGCCATCTATGGCTTTTCCGGCAACACGCGCAAGCGCTGTGAGCTGTACCGCATCAAGCGCTTCGACGAACACTACGACGACAACGTGCGCGCACGCATCAGCGGCATCCGCCCGCAAGATTACACGCGCATGGGATTCGCCATCCGCCACCTGACCAAAGTACTGAATGAAGTCGAAGCCAAAACCCGACTGCTCATCACCTTATCCGATGGCAAGCCGGACGATTACTTCGATGGTTATCGTAGCGCCTACGGTATCGAAGATACCCGCCAAGCCCTGATCGAAGCCAAGCGCACCGGCGTGCACCCCTTCTGCATCACCATCGACAAAGAAGGCCAGGAATACCTGCCGCACATGTATGGCGCGGCGCAGTATGTGATTATTGATGAAGTGAGAAAATTGCCGCTGAAGGTGGCCGATATTTATCGGCGGCTGACGTCTTAGCGGTCATGGCAATTGCCGCCTGAAAAAATGGGAATCCGTAATGCGTGGTTGATTTCGGTCGGGAACGGGATCACACAAATATTTGCATTTGTGTTGAATTGCAAATATGGGAAGGTCTCAGTTGTACTGGAAGCGGTCGGATAGATAAGGGCGTTGGTCTGCGACTAGGATCGAAAAGCGGACATTGAAAGCCGAGTTAAGCGGCGGCCGACACAGCCGGACGTCCGAGTGAGTGCAGCTAACGGCTTGAACGATTTGTTAGCGCATAGGCATTCACAGTTTGCCATTTTCACTGAGCTTTCTCGCCAGATTGACGACAAATGGCATGTTAGCCACCTCCGTTTCGAGCATGGTGATTTCGCCCGTTCGCGAAATCGCTGCGCTCACAATCGCTGGTGGTGGACGGTGCTTGCTCACTACGAATACCCATGCCAAACCACCGAAAACAAAACGATAGGAATAATAACCAGCTAGCCGAGCCCAACTGGGCTGAATGATCATATCGGACTGTAGCTCCCCCTCATGCAACACGGGAGCAAGGATGAACGGGTATTTTTCCGGTGGGCCAGGATCGTTGTTCAAGACCATTAGCCGTAGCACTTCTTCATGCGCGCCGAGTTTGACTTGCGCGAACAGCGGCAAAGCGGATACCCCAGCACGCCACAGGACAGACAGCGCGAAGAGCTTGAATTTCGCGTATTCGAGCCCCTCAACATGAATAAGCCTGCCATTCCTCGACGCTTTTACGGGAATAGCCCCAGAAAACACTAAGCTCACATACCTTTCGTTTTTCGAAATCTGAACTTCACAATCGGAACACAGAAGAGCTTCGCGTACCCCTTTTTGTTCGAATGTGTTCCTTTTGTCTTCGAATGTAGACAGCACGTGAAACCGATGTTTGTCATCGTATAGCGCGGTATATACGAACTCCGGTATCACATGGGAGTTCTTTAGAGCCTTATCGCGTTCGCATAACCTACATCGCATCTGCTTTAAGCGCTAACGTGAAGTTCAGGGGCGCGCCGCTTGTCGGCGCGACCCCTGGAACGCCGTGTTAGCCGCTTTCTCCGTCGCTATCTCGGCCAGTAGTTCGGCAACTCTCTCGCTGACACGTAGGGCAGTTGAATCAACCAACTCGATCAGTCTTGGCAACATCCCATCGGAAAACAGGTCGTCGCTCTTTTGGGTACGCACCAATATTGCCTTCGCAGCCTTCTTCGAGTGGGCTGATCGGGCGAGTTTGCTGGCGGCCTCCATGATGGTTTCTGTACTGCGCTGAACTCTTATTGGAACGAGGGTGCCATCTATCTGGACTCTTAGAAAGGCATCGATTCCAGCATTGCGCTGAACCGGAAGAAAATCCAGTCCGGCAAGGAGCGACAAGGCTTCTTTATCTGCATTGGCATAAGAGGCGCGTCCTTTTTTGAGTAACGCTGAATCAGTCTTTGTCGGTATGTCTAGCCTGCCTTGCGTGAGCGTTACAGCCTCTTGAGAGCTATCAATTCCAATTGATCGCCTACCAAGAAGCTTTGCAGCAACAAGAGTTGTTCCGCTCCCGCAAAATGGGTCAAGAACCAAGTCGCCTGCGTCGGTGCATATTTCGATGATGCGCTCCAGCAGCAGCACTGGTTTTTGGGTAGGGTATCCCGTGCGCTCCTTTGCTTTTGGATTGAGAAAGGGGATCTCCCACACATCGCTTAGTGGAACGCCTTTTTTTTCTCCGCAATAGATCACATTGCCATTTTGGTCGGTGGCGTATGCGGATACGCCGTGCTCATCTCTGGCTCGAAGCTGGAGAATTTGATCAATGTTTGTTGTTTCCGAATAGGCGCCGTAAACCCGATTGAATTTGTATTGATCGGTTTTTGAGTAAAAAAAGATGGTTTGATGCGCTGGCAACAACCCCTTCGCAGAGTTTGACCAGCGCCGATAAGCCCAAATGATCTCCGAGCGAAACTGATCTTCACCAAATACTTCGTCGAGGATGGTGCGAAGTAAGAAATTGGCGCTTGTATCGCAATGGACGAATATGGAACCAGTGTCCCTTAGAACCCGGTGAATCTGACGAATCCTGGCTTCCATGAATTCCGAGTATTCGGCTAGTCCGCTCCAAATGTCTGCGAAACTAAACTTCTGGCTTCTATCGCGCGAAACCGAGGAGTGATGTCGGTTAGTAAAGAATGGCGGGTCTAGGTAGGCAAGATCAATCGTTGAATTGTCGATATGCGCCATAACGTGAAGACAGTCGCCATGAATTGCTTGGCCCAATAACTCGTTCATGATGCTGCGGCCCTCTCGTCTGCGATCTCTTCGAGAATCCCTCTCAGATCAATCTTGGTCTTGTCACTTACATAGCCCCATGCTGCATCTGCGTAGTAATACTCTCCGCCGACGCCCTCGTAAAGTGTTTCGAGAGTTTCCTGTATACGGATAGCTTGTTTTCGGTTTGGGTAGTAGAACATCACGCGAATTGGCGTGTAGCCCGCATCGGAAATGACCCGAATTCTGGTGTGCTCCTTCGTAATGTGGTCACCGTCTGTAGTAGCGTCTTTCCATTTGATTTCCAGCGCATCGTTTCCGACAAGACAGTCAATCTCAAACGTCTTTGGACGTTGGCCGCGAGTGTTCTCGATTCTCAACGAGCCGGAATCTGGGAACGCCTCTTTGAAACAGAGCTTTGTGGCTTCCTCAAGAAATGACCCAGCGTACTTGTAGAGAAATCGCCCCTTGTTTTGGTATACGTCGATCAGGTGCCCTTCCCGTTCGCTGATGCCGAGTACCCGATAAATCAGATAGTGGGAAACGTCATCGCCTTGCATTTCGGCGACACGGCTATCAATGGCAGTTGTTAGGCGAGCGGCGTATTCATCCGCAAGTTGCCTGATTTTCTCTCTCGTTGTCATAATTACTCTTGCTGATAGTGATAAATGGGATTATCCGCCGAAGCGGCTAACGTTAATTACACGTCCAATTTTTGTTGCGGGTTCTTGCAATCAAGGACATGGTAAGCAATTGCTTCAGAATGCAGCCGCTGTTGGTCAATGATTGGCCTCACAAGAAATTCCACTCCTTCAATATCGGCAACACGCTGCATCTTGTTTCTAATTGCCTCGTCCCACGTTACTGGAAATTTTTCTTGATTAGAAATTATGGTTCCCTTGTGACTTGAAAAAGCGATCATATCCAGCCGGCCGTACACCCTAAGCGTTGCACTTAATTCTTCTTTGTTGTGGCCAAGTACCACGCGCTCGTCTGTGGTAAGTCGAATCTCGTCTGTTCTTGCGCCAAGCTCAACATACTCAATTGCGCTGCCGTCTATTCCCGCGATCAGTCGATCTGCGGGATACTTTGTGACCTGCGCAGCCCACAATACTTTTGGGTCGCCTATCGAAATATTGCCGTTTCCGTTATTGGAAATGATGTTGCCGCTCCCAATATTTACATTGTTGTTAATAGTAATAGTTATCGGGAAGCCTTTCGCTATCGCGCCGGCGACTTCTTTTCGGAGGTCAATTGCTGCACGAAACAGCTTAGTGATTATCCCTGAAAGTTGGTACCCGCCGTCTGCGGCAAGCACACCAAGTATTTCTTTGTGCGCAAAGACGAAATCAATCAGGAATTCAATTGAACCGGGCTTTACTTGAACTTGGTAATCGATTTGATTTCTTATAGATGGTGTTAGTTGTCTCCGACCCAGATGAACGGCAATTAGTCTATCTGTGATTGAGCGATAACTAACGATCAATAGCTCCATTGATCTCAAGTCATAGACGCCATCTTTGAACGCATCGCCTTTTGCGTAAAACCTCAGATCATGATCCTTCATCCGTATGTCTCGCTATTAATGGCTAACTTTGTATTAGCCGACATTGGTATCGGTTAAGTGGCGCAATGTCGATATAAATCTGGGCAATGTCCATTAATTCACTCCCGATGTCGGTTTAATTTTTTAACTGGACAGCGCTTCGGCGCTGATGGGATGACATGTTGCCTCGTTTTTGAGGTGTACACAATTCTATTGGCATTCATTGCGGGCACTTTCGGCAATGCTTCCATCCGTCCGCTTTTGGACTTACTGACAGGTTAACCAAGATTGGCCGTCCGTCTCATAACGCTCTTGGTTTCAACCGGTGGATGCAACAGATTGGCTGAATCGTTCAGCGGGCGTTTCGTAGTTTAGTGTTTTCCTTGGCCGCCCATTCAATTTCCTGGCCACGGCATTTAGTTGTGCTTGGGAGTAGTTCGAGATATCGGTTCCCTTGGGGAAATACTGCCGCAACAGCCCATTCGTGTTTTCATTAGACCCACGCTGCCAAGGACTATGAGGATCGCAGAAGTAAA
>JAUXTZ010000074.1 GCA_030681095.1 Burkholderiales bacterium | reverse complement strand
GCTGGAAAATGTCAAAAACCTGACCTCGCATGACAAAGGCCGCACCTTCGCCGTCATCAAACGCACCCTCAGCGAAGAACTCGGTTACCACATCCATACCCGCGTTATCGACGGCGCACACTTCGTCCCACAACACCGCGAACGCATCCTCATCGTCGGCTTTCGCGAACCTGTCGCGTTCGACTTTGACGCCTTACCCATGCCGCCCAAGGGTCAGCACACGCTGAAAGAAATCCTGCACCGCACCGACGGCACCGAGCCACAACTACCGTGGGATGAAGGCCGTTTCTTCGACCACGCCAACAACAAGGTGCCGGACAAATACACTCTCACCGACAACCTCTGGCGCTACCTGCAAAACTACGCCGAAAAACATCGTCTGAAAGGCAACGGTTTCGGCTTCGGCCTCGTCACCCCCGACAGCGTGACCCGTACCCTGTCCGCACGCTATTACAAGGATGGCTCGGAGATTCTGGTATATCAGGGTGAAGGTAAAAATCCGCGCCGCCTCACCCCGCGCGAATGCGCTCGGCTGATGGGCTTTCCCGATACATTCAGGATTCCGGTGTCGGATACGCGGGCTTATCAGTTGTTTGCGGATGCGGCAGTTGTCCCGATGATCGAGTCAGTCGCTAAACTCATGCTTCCGCAGATCAAAGAGGAAAAGGCCGCAGCGGCAACCATTGCCACGCTGCCGAAAAACATCATGAGTTCAACTCGCTGGACGAAAGAACAGGTCAAGCTGGCTTTTCACTTGTATTGTCAAATTCCATTCGGCAAGATCGACGAGGGAACCAAGGAAGTCATTGCATTGGCAAAAATCATTGGCCGGACTCCCGGCGCGGTGGCAATGAAAATGTCCAACATCGCCAGCCTTGACCCCGCCATTACAGGCACTGGGCGAAAAGGGCTGACTGGCGCGTCTAATCTTGATAAAGAGGTATGGGCAGAATTCCACGCGGACTGGGAAGGTCTGGCATTGGAGTGCTCGCTATTGATGAAGCTGCTTCGTGAAGAACGCAACGATCCCGAAAAAATGCCTGATGTAGATGAGCCTCTCGACTTGACTGATTTCGCCGGGGAAACCCGACAGGTGTTGATTGAGCAACGAATCAAACAAAATTTCTTCCGCCGTATGGTGCTCGGCAGCTATCGTGGCAGATGCTGTATGTCGGGGCTTGCTGAACCAAGGCTTTTGATTGCCAGCCACATCGTGCCGTGGAGCAAGGACAAGGCAAATCGCCTGAACCCAAGCAATGGATTATGTCTGTCGGCACTGCATGACAAAGCCTTCGACAAAGGGCTGATTTCTCTCACGGATGAATTCAAGGTTATCGTTTCCGACGAGTTAAAGCGGCGTGACGAAGCTTTCATTAAAGAGACTCTAATTCCATTGGATGGTCGCCAGATTGAAATGCCTGCGCGCTTTTTGCCCGACATCAAATTTATTGCGCGCCACCGAGACGAGTCCGGCATCGCCCGTGGCAAAAGGGCGTAAGCGTGCGTGAAAAAACTCCCAGCTTGCCGATCACCTTACATGAGGACGCTTTCTATGAGTTCTTCGTACCCTACCGCCATCCTGAAGCACACGACAATATTTGGGGCGGACATGGGCTTGAGACCTACGGCGAAGACCTCAAGCTCGCTTTAAGTCTTGATGAGAATTACGTTTGGACGGTGGCTGACGGCGGTGACGATAACAATCAATGGATTACGCCAAACATCCATTTCGTCAATCGCGTGTGTTATCTGGTGACTGAAATTCCACACAACGGATTTCCCATAGAGTTTCGCATCCCGCACCCCATGACATCGTTAACCCCGCTGGGCCTGAAGAGGCAAGTGAACAAGCTAAAGCGCACGCTCTCTTGGTGGAACGGCGCGTCAAAAACTGAAAAAGACTTTGCGTGTAGGGTCGTATGACCCAGCCCCTCGACACCCCTACCGCCCTTTCCCCCGCCCACTCGGCGGTGGTCGAAGCCTGCGCTGGCAGCGGCAAGACCTGGCTGCTGGTGTCGCGCATGATCCGGCTGTTGCTGGCGGGGGCAGCGCCGTCGGAGTTGCTGGCGATCACGTTTACGCGCAAGGCGGCGCAGGAGATGACAGACCGCCTGCATGAATGGCTGCGGCTGTTGGCGCTGGAAGACGACGCGACGGTACGTGCATTTTTGCGTGAGCGCAAAGTGCCGGATGACGAAATCGATGCGCTGTTGCCGCGCGCGCGCGGGTTGCTGGAAACGGTGCTGACGGCGCAGCCGGGGCCGACGGTGACGACCTTCCACGGCTGGTTTCTCGATCTGCTGAAACGGGCGCCGCTGGAAGCGGGGTTGCCGTGGGGTGCGCCGCTGCTGGAGCGCGAAAAGCAGTTGCAGAATGAAACCCGCGACCGTTTGTTAGCGCAGTGGGCTGCGGAAGGGTCGCTGCGAAGCGGCGGGGCACCCACCGGCGTACCCCTTGCGGGTGCTGCAACACCCGCGTCGCCGGAAGGCACCGCGCTGCTGGCCTTGCTGACCGAGCTTGGCGAGCACAGTCTGCGCGCACTGCTAACGCATTTTGTGCAGGCGCGGGCGGAGTGGTGGGCCTACACCGACGGCCAGCCTGATCCGGTGGCGTTTGCGCTGGCACAACTGCGGCCCGGCCTGGCCAAAGACCTCGACACCGACCCGGTGGCGGCGTTCTGGGCCGACGACTCGATGCCGGCGCGGGTGAAGCGGGTGGGCTTTGCACTGGAAAAGGGCGGCAAGAGCGAACAGGCGCGCGCGCCCGAAATCCAGCGCAGCTTGAGCCTGCCCCCCAACGATGCGCACGCCGCGTTGATGAAGTATCTGATGACGGCGGGCCAGCGGCGCAAGAAGCAGGCGACGAAGGAACTGGAAAAGGCGCTCGGCGCCGAACTCGACACCTATCTGCGCGATCTCGACACGCTGGAAACCGAACTGGAACACATCACTGCGATCCAGACCGACATCCGTATCTGGAACCTCAACCGCCACGGCCTGCTGCTCGGCCACGCGCTGGTGCAAGGCTATCAGGATGCCAAGGCGCAACAAGGCGTGATCGACTTTACCGACGCCGAATGGCTGGCCTGCCGCCTGTTGCAAAGCGAGGAACACGCACCGGGGCTGGCGCTGAAGCTGGACGCGCGCTACCGGCATCTGCTGCTCGACGAGTTTCAGGACACCAATCCGCTGCAATGGCAGGCGCTTTCCACCTGGCTTATGGAGGCGCGCGCTGCGGATAGTGCGATGACGGTGTTCATGGTGGGCGATCCGAAGCAGGCGATTTATCGCTTTCGGCGCGGTGAGGCGCGGGTGTTTACCGCTGCGGCGGAATTTTTGGGTACACATTTCGACGCGCCGCTGTTCAGCACCACGATGACGCGCCGGCTGTCTCCTGCGGTAGTGCAGGCGATCAATCCGGTATTCGGTGACATGGCGGGGTTTGCCGCACACAGCCATGCGCCCGCCAACGAAACCCGCCCCGGCGCGCTACGCTGCCTGCCGATTCACTTAGAAAAAACCGAGTCCAGCACCACATTCGGACTCCGTAACCCACTCACTACCCCCTTGCCAGAAGCCGATGACAAAGCCGTGCATATCGAAGCGCAAACCTTTGCCCAGGTGTTGCGCGACGACGTGCTGGGACGCTGGGGGGTGGTGGACAAACACACGAAGCAAAGCCGCCCCGCACGCGCCGGCGATGTGATGGCGCTGGTGAAAAAACGCACCCACCTGCATCTGTACGAGCGCGAACTGGAAACCGCGGGCATTCCCTTCATCACCTCGCGACGCGGCGGCCTGTTGCACGCGCTGGAAGCGCAGGACGTGATTTCGCTGCTGGAAACCCTGCTGCTGCCGCATGCTGATCTAAAGCTGGCACACACGCTAAAAAGTCCGGTGTTTGCTTGTAGCGACGATGATCTGCTGGCCGTGTTTGCACCCTCACCCGCACACGAAACACGCGGCTGGGAGCGATTGAACATGCTGACAGGGCAGGTGGATTGCCCGCTCACGCGCGCCGCGCGCCTGCTCAACCATTGGCGCGCCCGCATCGGCACGCTGCCGGTGCACGACCTGCTCGACCACATATATTTTGAAGGCGACCTCGAAGCACGTTATGCCGCTGCCGCGCCGGCCGCCATGCGCCCGCAAATCGCCGCCAACCTGC
>JAUXTZ010000073.1 GCA_030681095.1 Burkholderiales bacterium | reverse complement strand
AGTTTTTCGTAGGGCATCCAGTCTTCAAACGTCACGTTTGTCAGTCCCCTGGCTTTTTCTTCGCATATCCTGCGCAACGGCCCCTGCCCCAGAAGCACCCATTTTACCGGGGGGCCCTGATACAGCCGTGCAGCTTCGATGACGACCTGGGGCCCCTGCAACGGGATGAAGCTGCCGTAGAACAGAAGCTCCAACGGTCTACCCCCAGCACCGGATGCCAAACGTTCAGGCTTGAAGAGGGCTTCTTCAGCACCGACATGGACCACCGCCAGATGCTTCCGGGGGACGCCAAGCACCCAGGCAAAGTAGTTGGCATGGGCGGGGGTGTCGGCAATAACCCTGTCAGCGCGCTGAAACAGGGCCTGCTCCCAGGCAAGCAACTTTTTGGCATGTGGACTTCCGGCGTTCAATTTCCCGCGTTCATCCACCTGTTTGTCATAGGCGGAGATGAGCGGATCAAAAATCAATGGAACGCCATGACTTTTTGCCCAACGACTCGCTGCCGCCAGATCGCGTTGCCTGAAACAGGGCACCCAGATCAAATCGGGCTTGGGCCATCGATATAGCCTCGCCTCCCAGTCGGCCACCTCGGCGAACTTTGGGTGGAAGTCCTTGACCTGCCAACCCATTTCAGCGAACAACTTGCGCAGGATGCGGTTGCGGGAGTAGCCAGGATCGAAACGCCCCCACCAGATCACATTGGGCACATTGACCTCTTTTTCCCACACATCAAAAAGCGCTGCTTAGACATATGTAAATCGGATTTCTTCTCCGCCCGGATTGCAGGAAAACATGCTTTCGAGGTTTTATCGGGGGAATAAACAGGATAGAGTGCCGGGTTAAATAAACTGTTGGACACTTTAGTTTTTAAAAAAGTTATGAAACAGATCGTTTGTATGAAGTGGGGACCCCTGTATCCGGCCGAGTATGCGAACAAGTTGTATGGCATGGTCCGCAGAAACATCCAGGGTCCGATACGCTTCGTATGTCTGACCGATGACCCGACAGGGGTGCGTAGCGAAATCGAATGTCTCCCGTGCCCTACTGTGTCTCTTTCGGCACCTTACAACAATACCGGATGGCGAAAGATTTCGCTTTGGGCCAGCGAACTGCCCGGCATGAATGGAGACTGGTTGTTTCTCGATCTTGACGTTATCGTAACAGGAAGGCTGGATGATTTTTTTGAATTCGAACCGGAAAAGTCATTCGTGGTCATGCAGAACTGGACCCAGCCTGGAAAGGGAATCGGCAACACATCGATATTCCGTTTTAGAGTCGGCAAGCATCCCTACATCTATGACCGTCTCGTTCCGGAATTCAGCTCGATACTCGAAAAATACAATAACGAGCAGATCTATATTTCACGTACTGTATCCGAAATGATCTTCTGGCCTGACGAATGGTGTGCCCTGTTCAAGACGCATTGCGTCCCACCCATGCCTCTGCGCTGGTGGAGAGCCCCCACAAGACCTGCAAGCGCCCGCGTCGTGGCATTTCCAGGTGACCCGAATCCACCGGACGCGCTGCTCGGGATTTGGCCTGCCAAAAAATGGTACAAGAAAATTTACAAGCATATTTTACCGGCGACATGGATTGCCGATTATTGGCGTGAATAGACGGGCCTTTGTATCTGTCCTGTCCCCTTGGTATTGAGCAGAATATTCGTGCCACAGACTGAAAGCCTTAATCCTGGAGACATGATCCGGGTCAAATTGATTAGTCGTTCTCCAGCCGAGCATTGGCGGCATCAATTGCCGCACGGCAATGCGCGATGGGGACGTTGCGAGTATCTTTTCGATCGTGATGCAAGGGACTACGACTGGCTGGTTGTTTATGACGATATCCCGCCAGGAAAAAATGAAGCCAAGGGTGGCAGCAGTGAAGCACTGGCCTGTGCAGCATCCAATAGCATATTGGTGACCACCGAGCCATCATCCATAAAAACATACGGCAATAACTTTACACGCCAGTTTGGCGTCGTTCTCACCACTCAGGAAGAATGGGCTTTACCTCACCCGCAACGCATCTACTCGCAATCCGCCTTGCAGTGGTTCTATGGTGTAGGAGCCCAACGCCTCATTTCATTCGACGAGATGGAGGCGCATCCTTCTGCCGCCAAGACCCGCGACCTGTCGATGGTGTTCTCACCCAAAAGCATGCGGCACACCTTGCATTGGCGCCGTCATGAATTCATGCAGCGGCTGATGGCCAGCATGCCGGAGATGGATGTCTTTGGCCGGGGCGCCCGCCCGCTGGATGACAAGGCAGAAGCGCTGGATGCGTACCGTTATCATGTGGCAATCGAGAACTATATTGGCGTTCACCATTGGACGGAAAAACTGGCGGATTCATTCCTGGGCATGACCTTGCCGTTTTATGCCGGCTGCCCAAATGCCGTGGACTACTTCCCGGCCGAGAGCTTCATTCCCATCGACATGAAAGATCCAATCGGCGCCGCACGCATCATTCGTCAAGCCATTACGGATAACGAATACGAGAAACGCCTGCCCGCCATTATCGAGGCTCGCCGGCGGGTGCTGTTTGAGCACAATCTTTTCGCCGTGGTTTCGCGCGAAATAGGGAAACGTCATCACACCGATTCGCAAACCGGTGATTTCGGTGTCGTTTATTCACGCCATGCCTTGCGAAAGAAAAGCGTATCCTTTGGCTTGCAGGACATGTACGGGAAGGCACGCGCCCGTGTAATTCATCTGGTTCGCGGATACTAAATCCGGAGCTGTCATCAGATCAGTGTGCGCAGATGTGGGGCTTGAGCCTCACAGGCGCGCCCATTGCAGAAAATTCCTGATCTACCGGCGCAGTGCGCGGGCAAGCTGTTCGTACAACTCCAGTGTTTGCGACAGCATGTTGCGCAACGGATAGAAATCGCCCTCTGGTACGGAGACGGGATGCAGCAGCAGGGTGGCGATGCGTTGCGTGGCCTCGCCGATATCCCCCAGCGGCAGCAGGCCATCCGGATAAATCGTGCGCAGGATTTCGCCGACGCCGCCGTGGTCGTAGCCTGCGGTCGGCACGCCCAGCCGCAACGCCTCCAGCGTGGTGCGGCCAAATGATTCAGCTTGGGTGGAAAGTGACAGCACCGGATTCGAGATGGCCAGAATGTTTTTCAGGTCGTCGCGCTGGCCGGTGAAGCTGATGTCGGCTTCCAGTCCCATGCTGCGCACGCGGTAGCGCAGTTTTTGCAAATAGCGCAGCTTGGATGTTGATGCGCCGCCGACGATGAGGCCGTGCACGGACAGACCGCGCCGTTTCAGTCGCGCAATCAATTCGATAAAATCTTCATGTCCCTTGAGTCGGGTGATGCGGCCGGGCAGGGTGACCAACTGTTTGCCCGCAGCTTGCGGAAATTGCGAAAAAAACGCCAGCTTCCAGGCCGGGTCGGGCTTCCAGCCGTACGGATATTCCTTGCCTTCGACACCGCGATAGATGACCTGAATGCGCTCCGGCAAGGTGTCGGGATATTCACGCAGGATGTAGCCGCGTACGGTGTCGGATACCGCGATTACCTGCTCGCCCTTGGTCATGATTCCACTGTAGCGGTTAACGCCATATAAGCCGTGCACCGTGGTGACAAAACGCGGTCGCGTGGCCGGGTTCATGCCGCGCCAGGCGAGGTAGGCGATCCATGCGGGAACACGCGAACGGGCATGGATGATGTCCACCTGTTGTTCCTGCAAAAACCTACGCAGTTTGCCGACAAGAAAAAGTGTTTTCAGCGACTTTTTGCCGATCGGCCAGGTGAAATGCTCGGCGCCCGATGCCACGAGCGGCGCAACCTGGCGCCCGCCCGCTGACATCACCAGCGCGCGGTGGCCGCGCTCGACCAATGCCTGCGCCACTTCGAGCGTGCCGCGTTCTACGCCTCCGGATTCCAGCGCGGGCAGCAGTTGCAGGACCGTCAGTTTTTTTTCTTCAGCCATTTCAATATCCAGTCAGCGCAGCGGTCGGCTTCGGCCAGCGGGAGCAGGTTGGGCTGCAGTTTTCCATAGGTGCACCAAGCGACGAAACGTGTGATGCGCTGCGCATCGGCGAGATGTGCGATGGCCCAGCCGACCCGGCTTTTCGGGTTGACCGGAAGATCGAACACGCCCACGTCCGCTCCCGCCGTCAGCGCTTCGAATACCATCGAGGCACTGTCGGGCGTCACCCACACAGTGCCGCTTTGGGCGAGTTGCGCGGGCAGCCAGTCAGGTGAGGTTTCGGTGTGCGGGACGACAGTCAGACTGGGCGAGGGTGGGAGTTGCGACAGAAAGTCTGCCGGGGTGCGGCGCGAGGTAGTGAGTGTCCAGTGGGTGTTGGGCGTGCGCGCGAGGGTGCTTTTGATCTGAACTTGAATCGCATCGCTATTCCAATCGAAATGCGTCGAGGTGCCGCCGATCAGCAATAGTCCATGGCGCGCATCGCGAGACGGTGTGGGGAGAATACGGTTTAAAGCGCCTTCGCTGATCAGCGTATGCGAATCTTCCAGGATCCCGTCGTGTTGAGGAACAATGCACAAATCGAACCAGCTGCGCGGCAGGCTGGGTTTCATCAAGACCACGATGCGCCCTCCATGTGCGCGTCGTGTAGCCAGCAGGGTCAGATGCGTGGCATGCCCTGCACCGATGATCAGGTCGGGTTTTGGAATCGTTTTGCACGTGATGCGTTTGATCAGCAGGGTCAGCCAGGCACGCCAGGCGGGCAAAGCCGCAACCTGATGAATTTCGGTCGGGATCGCACGGGCCAGTGCCTCGGCAAGGCCCAGCGACTGGTTGACATGCCCCGGCTTGCCGTCGCTGACGACCCAGACTATCAAGGGCGGATGTATTTCAGTAGGTTCAGCCAATCTGGCAGCCCGTCCGTGTTCCATGATTCAGGACGGGAAGGGCAGGTGTCTGGGGCATGAAAAATGGGCAATCGGCAAAACCATGATCACCGAGTGTAAACCATCTCATTGGGCTTGCCCGTACATCAGGCACCCGTCCAGTCGCGCGCCAGTGCAGCCTTCCAGCAATATGGCGCAGGGTCGAGTGCAGGGGTGACATCTTCCATCAAGTTCACCAGCAGTTCCGCTGAAGCAGGTGCCATGGTCACGCCGTAGCGGAAATGCCCCGTATTGATGAACACATTATCGAAATCAGGATGGCGGTCGATGATGGGGATGTTGTCAGGCGAACCCGGACGCAATCCGGCCCAGTGCTGTACAGGCTGCAAAACGGCCAGCTGGGGCAACAGCGATGCGGCGTCGGCATGCAGGCGCTGGCGTGTAGCGTCGTCGGTGGTTTTGTCGAAGCCGGCATCTTCTATGGTGCTGCCCACCAGCACATGGCCGTCGCGGCGGGGGATCAGATACAGCCCATGGCGAAACAACACGGTGTTAAGCACGCCCGGCTCCAGTTTGAACAACAGCATCTGGCCGCGTACCGGGCGGATATTCGGCGTGGCGGCCAGCCCGGCCAGGCCCAGGCCAGACCATGCACCGGTGGCGAGGACCACATTGTCCGCCGGGAAGGTCTCTGCGGGCGTCTGCACTGCGGTGACCTGCCTGTTCCGGGCCACGACTCCAACGGCCGGGCAGTGTTCATGGATCACACCGCCCAATTGCACCACCGCCGCACGCAAGGCAGCCACCAGGCGCGGGTTGCGCACTTGTGCCACGTCGGGCAACCAGATGCGGCTTTCTTGAGGGAGACGCGGATTGATTCCGTCATCGCGAGGAACGAAGTGACGCGGCGATCCAGAGCCCATTGATTCAGCAAGCATTCTGGATTGCTTCGCGGAGTTTATGCCCTTCAGGGTGCTCGCAATGACGGCTTTTGAATTAATCAGTGATTCCTTAAAGGTATTGAGTGACGCGGGCAGCGGGTGCGGGCAATCCCGTTGCGCCGCCATGCCATGCGCCGCACACCAGGCCATGGCCTGCTCCGGTGCCGCCACGTCCAGAGCCAGCATCCCGCATTGCCACAGTTCCGCGTCCAGTTTGGAGGTCGCTTCAATGTCTGCAACCCACGCAGCGTAGGCGGCCATGGATCGCAGGGCCAGCGCTGCGACCGGCTCGGTGTAATCCCACGGCAACAGCGGCGAGAGGATGCC
>JAUXTZ010000072.1 GCA_030681095.1 Burkholderiales bacterium | reverse complement strand
GCCCCGCCGCGGCAAATCGTTCCCGCGTGTGCGCCTCGCGCTCGGTGGTGACGGGGGAGATCTTCTTTTCCGGTTCGCGGATGATCAGCGTCGTGAGCATGCCGACGACCATCAGCGCCGCCATCACCGTGTAGGCCACCTGCCAGGGACGGAAATCGTAGGTCGCCTCGGAGGGGTCGACACTCGCCGCGATCCACAACGCGCCCGCGCCTGCCGTAATCATCGCGATCCGATAACCCGCCTGATAGGTCGCCGCCATCGCGCCCTGCTTCTCGATTTCCACCGCCTCGATGCGGTAGGCATCGAGCGCGATATCCTGCGTCGCCGAGGCGAACGCCACCGCCAGCGCAAAGAACACCGTGTGCGTCAGGTTCACCACCGGGTCGGTATTGGCCATACCCAGCAGCGCGGCAGCGATACAGACTTGTGACAGCAGCAGCCACGCCCGCCGCTTGCCCAGCCGCGCGGTCAGAAACGGCAGCGGCAAGCGATCTACCAGCGGCGACCACAGAAACTTGAAGCCATACGCCAGCCCCACCCAGCTCAAATGGCCGATGGTCGCGCGCGCGATGCCCGCCTCGGAGAGCCAGAACGACAGCGTGCCCAGCACCAGCAACAGCGGCAGCCCGGCGGAAAAACCGAGGAACAGCATGCCGACGACGCGCGGGTGGGCGTAGACCTTGAGGGCGTTGAGCCAGGGGTGGGCGATTACCGTTTGTCTCATCTAGGCACTGGCCTCATTGTGGATTTCTTGTGGATAACCATATGTATAACTTGCTTTCCGTCCAGAAAGCATTTATCGTCCGTAACAAGTGGATTGGGACTACCCGATCGGCGTTGGGCTTCTGGGACTACCCGGAGGCCCTTCGACTTTCTAGGGGAACACTTTGAGCCCAATCCCCGCTTTCACGCCATTTCCGTCCCGGCAAAATTTCTTTTCCAGCACAGCATGTGTACGGTTGGCCTGTTCAGGGCGCAGCACCGATAAGCCTATCGGACGCGCGGTCAAATCCGCAAGCTGCGTGCCTTCCGAATTGGTTTTCTTGTCTGCCACCACCAGTTCAAACGGCAAAGGTTTGTTGAAAATATTCCGCCCATCCCGGATACGGCGGAATTCCAGCTCCAGTTCGGCGTCTTCCTTTGCGCCCCGAGCCTCGCAGACCAGATGCGTTAATCGATCATCCTGCCCCATGTTTTTTAGATAGCGGTAGATGCGCTCTAATCCAAATTCCATCGCCAGATGGTAGGGATGCTCCGGAGTGGTGTATCTGGCTTTCAACTTATGTTTGTCGATTACCACCGCGACCAGCCTGAAATCGGCGGCTTCAATGATCTCGGTCAACGTGTTCAGGAAATCTTCCCGAGCTTCCTTGCCAAGCTTCGCAAACGCGCCCTTTTTCTTGCGGATATCGATTTCATGCAGCACCACCATATCGTGGCCAAAAGTCTCAAATTTCAACTTGCGCACGGCGGACGTGATAGTGCTGGCATAAGTGTCCTTGCGGAAAACACAGAATGACAGCACAAACAGCGGATATTCCGGGTTGACCGACTCAAGGCTGTGGTCGCCACTTTCGTCCACATAAACGATGTATTCGCTGAAAGGTATTGTCATCGCATTACTCCGCAAGCTTGCGCAATACAGCGTGGCGCGCTTGCATGATCTTGCGACCGGCTTCCAGTTGGTGCTCGATTTCCACGCGTTCCAGATTTAGCGCCAGTAGGCGCTTGAGGATTTCCTCGTCCGGCATCTCCGGCGTGTAGTCAGTCCAGCCGTAGGCGACGGCCACCGCCGCATCGAGTTCGCGGTGGGCGTGGGCGAGCCATGCCGGGCGGGCGTTGTAGAGATTGGTCAGAGTGCGCTTTTTCAGTTCGGCTTCATGGCCGGGCTTGGCGATGGGGCGCAGCGGGAAGCCAGCCTGTTCTTCTTCCGGGGTGCGCACCCAGTCCACCCACTCCGGCGGGTTGAGCCAGGTTTCGCGCAGCGCGTTGAGCTGCTTCGCGGCGGCGGCGATGGCCTCGGCGTGCGGTCCGGCGGGCGTGTCTTTGGGCGTGAGGCCCGTGGGGAAGGGGAAGGTTTCGAAGCAGGATTTGGCGTTGTAGGTGGGGTCGTTGCCTACGCCATGCATGCTGGCCTGCGCCAGCGACCAGGCTTCGTGGATGCGGCTGGAAAGTATGCCGAAGGCGATGTTCGAGTCGGAAGCGATTACATACAGCCTGGAATCTGGAGAAACTGTGGCATCACACCAGACGAAGTAACGATATTTCGCTACGCGGGGTGTGACGATATAGCGAGATAGTCCAGAAGTGCCCGAGCGCATGTCAGCGCCATTCCGTCCAAATCGCCACCAGTTCTTTTTCCGGTTCGCATCATTGTTCTTTGCCCGTTCTGGCTTGACGTAGACAAGGGCGTGGGCAAACGGTGTTTCAAACAAGGACGCTTCGTTTTCGGTCGTAGAAACACCAAAGTCGATGACCCATGTATCTGAAGGCCTACCTGCTATGTCTTGGCCATTTTTCCAAGGCTTAACGACTTCGGCATTAGCGTGTCCATTGGGGTTAGGCAACTTAAGCCACTGTCTGGCTGTCTCTCCTGGAACATCAAACGCCCCATTTTTCTCTGCGCCCTTGAACGCAACACTGCTGTTTTCTGCGAGTGGTTTCGCCTGAGTTAAATCAAGTCCACTTCCCGCTGTCAGGTCGGCGTGAATTCCCTCAACCGGCTGGCCGTCGAGCATGGTTCCCTTGCTGTCGCCAAAACACACCAGGGACACCCGCACGGCTGCGCCGTTGTTGATCCAGGGTTCGTCGCTCCAAGCTTCGAAGATGGGTGCGGTGGCGACGATGCGCTCCAGCACCTTGCGGTTGCTGCCTGCACGTATCGCTTGCGTGGCGACGAGCCCGGCGCGCTGTGCCTTGCCCGCTTCGAGCTGCGCGCGGGCTTTCTCGAACCAGTAGGTCACCAGGTCGGCACCGCCGGGCACGCGATCTTTGTATACGCGGTTGAGCGCATTGAAGTATTCATCGCCGAGTTCACCGCGCTTCTTGCTGCCACCGAGAAAGGGCGGGTTGCCGACGATGGCGTCGGCGTCGGGCCATTCGGGTTCGGAAATCCCCCTCAATCCCCCTTTTTCAAAGGGGGAGGTTTCTTGCGCTACGTTGTCCATTCCCCCCTTTGACAAAGGGGGGCTAGGGGGGATTTGCAGGACGGCGTCGCGGTTCTCAATGTGATCGAGCGGCTGCAAAATCGGGTCGCGCCGCAGCGCGTAGCCGTGCGCCAGCATCCACTGGATTTCGCCGATCCACACGGTGACTCTTGCAAGCTCGGCGGCGTAGGGATTGAGTTCGATGCCGAGCACGTTGGCGGGGCTGGTTTCGATGACGAGTTCGCGGTGCAGCCCCAGCGCCTCGGCTTCGAGGTTGGCGCGGTGTTCCAGGTCTTTCAGGGTTTTCAGTGCCAGGTATAAAAAGTTTCCGCTGCCGCAGGCGGGGTCGAGCGCGCGGTAGGCCTTGAGCCGCTGGATGAACTGGATGAAGGCGGCTTGCGCGTCGTCGCGCGCGGTCTTGCTGCCTTTGCCGCCCTGATCGTGTTTTGCCAGCAACGCGGCGATGCGCGTTTTGACTTCCTGCCATTCGGCCAGCAGCGGCTGCTCGATCACCGGGCGGATCAGCTTGAGGATGGTGGCGGGGTCGGTGTAGTGGGCGCCGAGCTGGCTGCGCATGTCGGGGTTGAGGCCGCGCTCGAACAGGGTGCCCAGTATTGCGGGTTCGATCTCGCCCCAGCCCATGCGCGCGGCGTCGAGCAACTGCACCACGTCTTCGGTGGTGAGCGGCGGCACCTCGATCTGCTCGAACAGGCCACCGTTGAAATACGGGATGGTTTCCAGCGCGAAGTCGCCGCCACGGCGCATGGCGGTGAATAGTTCGGTGAGCCTGGACTGGGCTTTTGCGCCGTCGGGGTTTGATTTGTCCAGCACCGTCTCGAACAGTTTTTCCGGCAGCAGCCTGGCGTCTTCGGCAAACATGCAGAACACGCATTGGATCAGAAAATGCGCGGTTTGTTGAGGTGTGTTGCCCTGAACATTCAGGCGTTCGGCCAGCTTGCCCATCTTGCGCGCGGCTTCTTCGGTGACGGCGTAGGTGGTGGTGCGGGGTTTGAAGCGTTCGGGCGATTCGAACAGCCAGCGCAGTTTTTGCAGATTCTGCGGCTGGTCGATGTTTTCCAGCAGGATTTCGTAGACTTCGCTCGGTGTGCCGGTGAAGTGGGTGTGGATTTCGATACGATTACGGTCGGACACCACCAGCAGCGGCGGGTTGTCGAGCACGAGCGCGTAACCCATTAATTGCGTAAGCGCGGCGCCGAGATTCTTGCCAGGCGCCTTGTATTCCCAGGCGAAGCAGTTTTTCTTCCACACATCCGCCCAGCCTTGGCTGGCGCTGCTCTTTTTAATCAGCCCGCGCTCGTACTGGTATTCACCTTCCTTACGCGGTGG
Source organism: Burkholderiales bacterium (assembly GCA_030681095.1). Taxonomy (GTDB): domain Bacteria; phylum Pseudomonadota; class Gammaproteobacteria; order Burkholderiales; family Thiobacteraceae; genus RBG-16-58-11. The sequence continues at coordinate 2,045 of JAUXTZ010000072.1, read as the reverse complement.
CTCCACTTCCAGCAAGGCGCACAGGTCTTCGAAATGCGCCTGCGCGCCCGCGCGCTCGGTCAGCGGGTTGTCGCGCCATTTGGCGATGAAGGCTTGCGGGGTCATGGACCGTAATCGTAATCGACAATCAGCGGCGCGTGGTCGGAAAAGCGCTGGTCCTTGTACACGCTGGCGGATTGGGCCGTTTTTGCAATTCCTGGCGTCGCGATCTGGTAGTCGATGCGCCAGCCGACGTTCTTGGCATAGGCCTGGCCGCGGTTGCTCCACCAGGTGTAGGCCTCGCCGGTGTGCTCGGGGTAGAGGCTGCGGTAGACGTCGACCCAGCCGAGTTCGTCGAGCAGCCGCGTCATCCAGGCGCGCTCTTCGGGCAGGAAGCCAGAGTTTTTCTGGTTGGATTTCCAGTTTTTGAGATCGGCCTCCTTATGCGCGATGTTCCAGTCGCCGCAGAGGACGATTTCGCGGCCGCTTTTGATCAGCGCTTCAAGATGGGGAAAAAAGACGTCGAGAAAGCGGAATTTGGCTTGCTGGCGTTCTTCGGAACTCGACCCGGAGGGCTGGTAAAGCGAGATGACGGCCAGATGGCCGTAGTCGGCTTCGATGTAGCGGCCCTCGGCGTCGAACTCGGGTACGCCGAGGCCTTCTATGATCTGCTGCGGCTGGCTGCGGGTGTACACGCCGACGCCGCTATAGCCCTTCTTCTCGGCGTAGTGGAAAGCGCCGGACAGGCCGTCGCACTGGATGAATTCGGGCTTGAGGTCGGCGGCCTGTGCCTTGAGTTCCTGCACGCAGACGACGTCGGCGGCCTGGCTGGGCAGCCAGTCGAAAAAGCCTTTGGTGGAAGCGGAACGGATGCCGTTGAGGTTGGCCGATATAATTCGCATCACGGGTTTAATTAATATAACGATTCAAGAAATCAACAAAAATGTCCGATTACAAAGCCGAGTTTGTGGAATTCGCCATCGCCTCACAAGTATTGTGTTTTGGCGCGTTCAAAACCAAAGCGGGGCGCATGAGCCCTTATTTTTTTAATGCGGGGCTGTTCAACGACGGCGACAAACTGACGCGGCTGGGCGAATTTTACGCGAAAGCCATTGTCGACTCGGGGATTGCATTCGATGTGTTGTTTGGCCCGGCTTACAAGGGCATCCCCCTTGCTGCAAGCATTGTGGTTGCCCTGGCCGGCCAGGGCAAGAATGTGCTGTTTGCGTTCAACCGCAAGGAAGCCAAGGATCATGGCGAAGGCGGCACGGTCGTGGGTGCGGCACTTAAAGGCCGGGTATTGATTGTGGATGATGTGATCTCTGCGGGCACGTCGGTGCGCGAGTCGGTGGAGCTGATCCGCCATTCGGGCGCCGAACCTGCCGGGGTGGTGATTGCGCTGGATCGCATGGAACGTGGAACCGGTACCCAGTCTGCGGTGCAGGAAGTGCGTGAGCAGTTTGGAATTCCGGTGGTGGCCGTGGTCACCCTGGATAATTTGTTGGAGTTTTTGGAACGCGATGCAAACAGACAAGCGGAGTTACGTGCTGTGGCGGATTACCGGGCTGAGTATGGTGTGTAGCACCCTGCTGCTTGCTGTTCTGCTGAGTGCGGGCACAGCGCAGGCGGGCATGTACCGCTGGGTGGATGGAAATGGTCGCGTGCATTACAGCGACACGTTGCCTTCTACCTATCAGAAAAGCGGTGCGTCTGAAATGAGCAAGCAGGGCCTGGTGATCAAACGCACACAATCCGAGGCTGAACGACGTGCGGAGGGTGTGCAGCTGGAAGAAGAGCGGTTAGCCGAACAGGCGCGGCAACAGCAGGCGCAGCTGGACCGTGCGCTGACCCAGACTTATACGTCTGAAGCGGAAATCGATCTGGCACGTGACCGTGCGCTGGAACACCACAATCTGGCGATCAAGGGTACGCAATTGCGGGCTAAAACCGTGGCCGACAACCTTGCCGAGTTGAAGGAACGGGCGGCCCGATTGATTAAAGCCGGTCGACCGATCCCCCCCAACCTGAAGGAGCAACTGGATCAGGTCAGCAAGGAAAGCCTGGAG
>JAUXTZ010000068.1 GCA_030681095.1 Burkholderiales bacterium | reverse complement strand
TTGAGATGGATTGGCCCACTTGGCCGCTTGTTCTTGCCAGCAGCGGATCGCGTCTTCAAAATCGCCGACCACGGCAAAGCCCACTGCTGTTAAGCGCAGGGGCAACCAGTCTAAAAAGCGAAATGCGGTGTCGGAAAAAATGCCGAAGCGGCCATATTCCTGATGATCGAGCGCACCCCATTTTTGGTGCAGGATATGCGCCAGGCGATACAACAGCGCGCCGGCTGGGCCGAGCACGGCAAACCAAAAGAACACGCCGAAGAATTGACGATGCGCGCAGAGCAATAATTTTTCCATGCCAATCTTGGTGAGCGAGACGGCGTTGAAGTCCGCAATCGAGCGGCCCTCCCAATCGCCCAATAGCTTGCGCGCCGTTTCGAGATCGTGCTCGCGCAACGCAAGGGCCAGCTTGCCTGCAGATTGGGTGAATAGGCTGCAACCCAAGGTTAAATACAACACGCCAACATTGAACAGCAGCGCCAGCAAAAAATTGGCGCGATACAAAAAGAAATAGAAAATCGCCAGCGCCAGCACGGGGGGCAGGATGCCCAGGCCCCAGGCTAGCAGGCCATAACGATAACGCCCGGCATTGAAATGGCGCTCCAGGAAATTGCCGTAGCGCGCGAAGTAGACATAGAGCTGAACCCGATGCGTGAGCGGCCGGAAATGCTCCAACAACATCACGGCAACCAGCGAAAAGAAACTCATTGATTCATCTCCACGGTGAGCACGCCGACGCGCGTTACTTCTAGCGGGCTGTCGTACAACTCGACGGTCGGCATCGCGATGTCGCGGTTTTGCTGCTTGAGATAATCGTATAGGGCCTGGTAGGTCTTGCTCGGTGCGAGCAAAGCGGCGGCTTGCACCCGCCCCATCAATACCGGACGCTTGGCGATCTCGCCCCGCAGCAGCGGCGCGCGAATCGCATCGTTCGCCTTGATCAAATAGCCGGTGTGTGCGCGAAGTTTGCCGCTCGCTACCCGGCGCGGATCGTCGAACAGCACATTGATCGATTGCCCGGGAGTGATGCCTTGCGCGTTTAAGGCCTGCCAGACTTTTTCCTGAGTATCAGTCAATTTGGCCAGCTTGCCGTTATGTTCGAGATACGCATAGGTATAAGGTCCGCGCTCGCCCTGCTCGATCTGCACCGAATTAAACCCACCCCACCATCCATACACCAGCAGCAAGGGCAGGACGAATGCTAACAGAATGGGCAACCAAGTTTTTTTAAGCAATGCGCTTCCCGACTGAGGTAAATAAAATATCGGAAAGGTGCTTTATTAAAGGCTTTGGAATGGCTTTCCGACCTCGCCTATAATAACTGATTCCCCTGCCGACATAAAAGGAATGCCATGTTGAAGAAGTTGCTCCTTCCCTTGTTTATATTATTGCCGTTAATGGCAACGGCGGCGAACGACAATGCTGCGAGCGTCAAGGTCAAGGCGGTCAAGGTCGGTGCGCATGCGTACTACGTAGAGGGGCTGCCGGGTGCGGCTTCCGCCGCCAATCAAGGCTATATGTCGAATGCGGGTTTCGTCATCACCCCGCTCGGCGTGGTGGTGTTCGATTCGCTCGGTTCGCCTCCGCTGGGGGAAGCGCTGATCGCCCAGATTCGGAAACTCACCTCACTGCCGATCAAGCGCGTGATCGTAAGCCACTACCACGCCGATCATGTGTATGGCTTACAAGCCTTCAAGGCGATCGGGGCTGAAATCTGGGCACATGAAGGCGGCAAAGAATATTTCGCCTCTGACGAATTGGAACGGCGCTTAGCGCAGCGGCGCGAGGAGCTTTTTCCCTGGGTGGATGAAACCACCAAAGTGCTGCCACCCGACCGTTGGCTGAGCGGCGACGAAGATTTTGAATTGGGCGGCGTGCAATTCGCAGTACGCTTTGTTGGGCCAGCACATTCCCCCGAAGATCTCGCACTATTCATACCGCAAGACAATATGCTGTTTGCCGGCGATTTAGTGTTCAAGGGCCGCGTGCCCTACGTCGGCGCGGCCGATTCCAAATCCTGGCTCGCCTCGCTCGACAAGCTGCTCGCCTTCCATGCAAAAGTGATGGTGCCGGGGCATGGCGGCGTCTCGCATAACGCCAAGAAGGACCTCACCCTCACCCGCGACTACCTCTTGTACCTGCGCAAAACCATGGGCCAAGCGGTAGCGGATTTGACGCCGTTCGATGAAGCCTATGCCAAAACATCTTGGAAGCAATTCGAGAAACTGCCCGCCTTCAATGAAGCCAATCGGGCGAATGCATACAACACGTATATTTTGATGGAGAAAGAGTCGTTGAAATGAGGTGACTAGCGGCAGAAAAAACCCAAGGCCCAAGGTCGCTACCGGATGCCCGGATGCCTAAGTATTAACGCTAAATGTGCCGGAGCTTCATTGGCAGTGATGCCTGCCTTGCCTTGGCATAGAGTCCCTAACCACAGACGAAATTTCATAAGCCATTACCCACTAACTGCTTGAACTCGAGTATCAGATATTTCTTTTCGGACTGTAATTGTTCAGCCTTCTGAGATATCTCCCAAATATTTTTAGCGAGATCAAAAACTTTCTCTCTTTGGTAATACAAAGGAGGTGACCAGGCCAAATTGTAGTCAGTTGCACCCCCACGACTATCTCCGACAACTCTGATCCAACCTTGTTCGAATAAAATTGAAAAGCTATCGTCGTCACGCCCTTCAAGAATGAACTCATGCGAACGGTTGAGGCTTCTTATTTCACAATACCGCTGGATTTGAAAATTTATGGAAGCTCTGATTGATTTGTTTGCGAAATCCTTCAGGCCCAGTTCGATTGGCAGCGCGGCCAGCTTTGCGATCGCAAATGCATTAGATGCTAAGGAGCCCGCGAGGGTTTCCGAAATTTGTTTTTTTATCACAATCTTGGCAAGTTTATTTACCGCGCCATGGTAGTCCTTTGAAGCTATCACCCTAGACGCCTCGTCTGCAGCAATGAGCACCTTGAACAGTTCAAGCCAGTTCAGGCCTTGTACAGTCGATACCTGTGACAGTTTCCCGTCAAGAATAACGTCCGTCCCGGTAATAGCTATATCAGCAGAGCGCAAATACCTGCGCACTTGATCTTTCGTAATGGATCGTTCGTTTATTATTCGTACTAGCGAGTTTGTGGATTCTCTGGTCGTAGAAGTGTCGTCAGAATTATAGGTTGCGAGATTTCCATCCCCCCGCACAAAGAAATAATCCAAGCCCACATATTCGAAATGCCACCCTGTGGCATGTGCCTCAAAGCGCAAAGTAACCGTCTGCCCCCGATAACGACTCAGATCGATTGACTCGGCATACCAGCCACGCTTCCCAACAATGGTCTTCACATAGAGCACATCTTGTTGCCCCATTCGCGGCACCACAACAACCCGCGCCAAAAAATCACCCACTGGATGCCCCCTGACAGAAAATTCGAGTGATGTGTTGGTGCTGTTTACGGATACTGTTTTTTCAAGAACTGCCGGTGCATTTCGGAACGGATGAATAATAAGGACGTTTCCGGTCGCGCTTTTGAGCATCTCGGCAATTTCTTTTTTGATAACAGCCGGATTCGGATTGTGTTCAAGGAATTCATTGATCCTGTCGTATTCGATCAAATCCTCCGTCGAAGCGCGTGCATTGCCCGAGGTTGTAATTTGCGTTGGAGTAGATGGCTGATTCGACTCAGATGAAGATTGGCTCGTGGTTTGGCGGCTACCATTCCCCCGCACAAAAAAATAATCCAAGCCCACATATTCGAAACGCCACCCTGTGGCATGCCCCTCAAAGCGCAAAGTGACCGTCTGGCCCTGATATCGGCTCAGATCGATTGACTCGGCATACCAGCCACGCTT
>JAUXTZ010000062.1 GCA_030681095.1 Burkholderiales bacterium | reverse complement strand
TAATGGCTTGCTCGAATGCGACGCCGCCCACCAGCAAAGTGGTCAGCACCGCCAGCAGGTTGTGCGCATTGAAACGGCCAAGCACGCCGCTTTCGATGCGCGCTTCTCCCCAAGGGCTGCTGACATCGAAGGCCAAGCCATGCGGGCCAACTCGCAAATTACTGCCGCGCACATCGCCCGCCTCAAATCCATAGCTGGTGACGGTGACGCCTTTGCGCTCGGCCTGTTGCGCCAGCTCACGCGCATAGGGGTCGTCGCCATTCAACACTGCGTGGTGCAATTCCGGCCAAACGAAAAGCGCAGATTTGGCGGCTGCATATCGCGACATATCGCCGTGGTAGTCGAGATGTTCGCGCGTCAAATTGGTGAACAGCGCCACCTCGAAATGCACGCCGTTGACGCGCCCTTGATCCAGCGCATGCGAGGACACTTCCATCGCCACGCAATGCGCGCCTTCGTTCAGGTAGCGCTTCAAGCTCTTTTGCAGCACGATCGGATCGGGTGTGGTGTTGGGGGAAGGTTCCAGGCGCTCCGGGAAACCATTGCCCAGCGTGCCGATGATCGCCGCCGGGCGCCCGGCCTGAGACAGGGCTTGCGCCAGCCAATGCGAACAAGAGGTTTTACCATTGGTGCCGGTGATGCCAATCACGCACAGCTTGCGCGAGGGCTGACCGTACACTTCGGCGGCGAGCACGCCGGTTTTATCACGCAGATTCGACACCGGCAGATTCACTACGGGCCATGCCGTATCCCACACAAAGGGGGCGCGTGGTTCCCACAGCACAGCACTCGCGCCATTCACGATCGCTTGCGGGATAAAGGTGCGGCCATCCACGCGCTCACCCGGATAAGCCAGAAAGGTGTCGCCGGCTTGTACTTTGCGGCTGTCATTGGCGAGATTCGTCACCTTGACCGGCAGGGCATCGAGCAATTTGAAATCGAATTTCAGCTGCGTGTCGGTGAGGTGGCTCATGTTTCCTCCCGCACTTCTGGCGCGTCCGGCGGCGGCAGAAGCATATTCTGCGTCGGCATGTCGGGCGAGATCGACAGCATGCGCAGCGCGCCCGCCATGATGCGCGAGAACACCGGTGCCGCCACCGAGCCGCCGTAATATTGGCCGGCGGAAGGCTCATCCACCATCACCGCGATAATCAAGCGCGGATCGGACACCGGCGCAAATCCAACGAAAGATGCCACATAGCGATCCGCCGCATAGCCGCCGCGCGGATCGAGCTTATGCGCGGTGCCGGTTTTGCCTGCCACGCGGTAACCCATGACTTGCGCGCGCGGCGCGGTGCCACCCGGCAGCACCACTGTCTCCAGCATGCCGCGCAGGGCTTGCGCTGTGCTGGCCGAAAGCACACGTTCTGCGGCCAGGGGTTGGTCCTGCTTGATGAGCGACAGTGCTCTCAATTCGCCATCGGAAGTAAACACGGTATACGCACGCGCGAGTTGCAACAGACTGACCGAGATGCCGTGGCCATAGGCCATGGTCGCTTGTTCGATCGGTAGCCAGCTTGCATACGGTCGCACTCGCCCCGCCACCTCGCCCGGAAAACCGGATTGCGGCGTTTTGCCGAAACCGAGCTTGGTGAATTTGGAATACATATATTCCGGCGGCAGCGTCAGCGCCATTTTTGCTGCGCCGACGTTGGAGGATTTTTGAATCACCTGCGCCACCGTGAGCGCGCCGGCCGCATGCGCATCGTGGATCGTCGCCGACCCAATGCTCAATTTGCCGCCCTCGGTATTGATCACCGAATCCGGCTTGAAGCGCCCGGACTCAATCGCGATTGCGGCGGTAAAGGGCTTCATGGTGGAGCCGGGCTCGAAAGTGTCGGTCACCACGCGATTGCGGGTATTGCCCGACTGCATGTTCTTGGCGCGCTTGTTCGGGTTATAGGTGGGTTGATTCACCATCGCCAGAATTTCACCCGTCTTCGCATCCAGCACCACCACCGCACCCGCTTTGGCGCGGTGCTCGTTCACCGCCTCGGTCAGCGCTTTGAACGCGAGAAACTGGATATTGCGGTCGATGGTAAGCCTGATATCCTGCCCCTCTTGCGGCGTGCGGATGCTCTCCACGCCCTCGATAATATTGCCCAAGCGGTCTTTCAACACGCGGCGCGAGCCATGCACGCCGGCTAGCCGGCTTTCATAGGCGAGCTCAATGCCCTCTTGCCCCTTGTCGTCCAAATCGGTGATGCCGAGCAAGTGCGCTGTCTCTTCGCCGTTGGGGTAAAAGCGCCGATACTCGCGCTGCAAGAACACGCCGGGGATATCCAGCTTGAGTACGCGCTCCGCCGTTTCGGGCGAAAGCTGGCGCTTGAGATAGGTAAAGTCGCGGCCCTCGGCGAATTTCTTTTTCAACTCTTCCGGTTTCGCATCGATCAGCTTGGCGAGTTTGTCGAGTTGCTTGGGGGAGATTTCCACTTCGCGCGGATTGGCGGCCACCGACTCCACCGGGCTGGAAATCGCCAAAGGCTCGCCGTTGCGGTCGGTGATCTTGCCGCGATTGGCGTTGAGCGTGACCACGCGGCTATAGCGCGCCTCGCCTTTTGCCCGCAGGAAATTTTTGTTCACGCTTTGCAAATACACCGCGCGCCCGACCAGCACCAGGAAACCCACCAGCAGCAGAATCAGAATCGTGCGCGCCCGCCACGCCGGCAGCTTGACCGTCAATTGCGCTTTGTTAGAGGCGACGGTGGCGATCATGGGGGAAGCGCTCCGGCCTTAGCTGCGCCAATAGATACAATTGGCACGACCTGAATCTTGGCTTGATCCGGCGCCCGCATATGCAAGCGTTCAACGGCGATTTTCTCGATGCGCGAATGCATCGACCAAGTGCTTTGCTCGAGCTGCAATTGGCCAAACTCGGTATTCATCTGCTTGGCGAATTCCTGCTCATGCTGCAATTCTGCATACAGCTTGCGCGCACGATGCTGCGAGGTCACCACGCCCAGGGCGCACACGATGAGGATGCCCACCAACAGCAGATTTAGCTTGGTCACAGCGCCACCTCGGTGCGTTCCGCGATCCGCAGCACCGCGCTACGCGCACGCGGATTGGCGGCACACTCAGCCGCGCTGGGCCGAATCGCCTTGCCGATCAGCTGCATGCGCGGCTGTGGTAAATCGGCGGCTTTGATGGGAAATTTTGAGGGAAGTTTGTCTGGCTGCGCTTCGCTTTTCAAAAAGCGCTTTACGATACGGTCTTCGAGAGAGTGGAAACTAATCACCGCCATTCGGCCGCCGGGGGTGAGTAGCGCCACACATTGGGGTAGCACTAGCGACAGCTCCTCAAGCTCCTGATTGATGTAAATCCGTATAGCTTGAAAGGTACGCGTCGCCGGGTTTTGACCGGGCTCGTACGTAGGGAT
>JAUXTZ010000052.1 GCA_030681095.1 Burkholderiales bacterium | reverse complement strand
CGGGCCTGCATTACGTTTACACCGGCAACATCCACAACATCGAAGGCGACACCACCTTCTGCCCCGCGTGCAAGACACCGCTGATCGTGCGTGATTGGTATCAGATCAAAGATTATCGTCTGACCGACACGGGCCACTGCCCGCAATGCCAGACCAAGATCGCCGGCCGCTTCCAACACTTCGAACAAAGCCGGCAGTTTGGGCCACGCCGCATTCCGGTGGCGATGCACTTGGCCCGCGCCTCCTAGGGAGCTGCCATGTCGAATCAAGCATTCAGCGAACTCGTCCACATCCCCGATGGCCCGGCCATCATCGAAGGCATGCTGGAAGTACCGGCAAATGCGCAGGGTGTCGTCCTGTTCGCCCACGGCAGCGGCAGCAGCCGCCTGAGTCCGCGCAATAATTACGTGGCCAAAGTGCTGCGTCAGGCCGGTATCGGCACCTTGCTAATGGATCTGCTCACCGTGCAAGAAGATAAAACCTATGCGACGCGCTTTGATATCGCGCTGCTCACGCGACGGCTCAGCGTGGCCACCGCCTGGTTGAATCAGGATCCACGCGTGAAAGGATTGCCGCTTGGCTACTTCGGCGCCAGCACCGGCGCGGCGGCGGCCTTGCAAGCAGCGGCAAAAATGGGCGCAGCCATCAGTGCCGTGGTATCACGCGGCGGCCGGCCCGATATGGCTGGCGCAGAAGCCCTACGCCAGGTCGGCGCCCCCACGCTATTGCTGGTAGGCGGCTGGGACGATGTGGTGATCGATCTGAACCAAGCGGCTTATGACGTGATGAGCTGCCAAAAAGAACTCTCCATCATTCCTGGCGCCACGCATTTATTTGAAGAACCGGGTACTTTGGAGGAAGTGGCGCGCCAGGCGACTGCTTGGTTTGATCGGCACTTCAAAGCGCAGGGCTAATTTTCTTACCCTCTCCCCCAACTCAATCGCTGCTCCAGCCAGCGCGACAACTGTGTCAGCGCAAAACAGATCACGAAATACACTGCCGCCACGAACAGAAAAATCTCCGCCGGATGCGTCAGCTCGCGGTTGTTCACCTGCGTCGCAATATGCGTCAACTCCGACACCCCAACAATAAACGCCAGCGAGGTATCCTTGGTCACCGCCACCAACTCATTCACGAATGAAGGAATCATATTGCGCAAGGCCTGTGGCAACACCACGTAGGCCATCACCTGCCAGGGTTGGAGCCCGCTGGCCAAGGCCGCTTCGCGTTGCCCCTTGGGCACGCTCTCAATCCCCGCGCGCACGATGTGCGCCATGTAAGCCGAAGTGAAGAGCGTCAACGCCACGATCACGGTCCAGTTTTCCGGCACCGGCTGCTTGAATGCCAATGGCAATAGAAAATACATCCAGAAAATTACCATCAACAGCGGTACGCCGCGCATCACGTGGGTGTAGCCGCGCACCAGCCAGCGCAAGGGGCGAAACGGCAGATAACTTGCCACGCCCAATATCACACCGCCCACTAACGCCAACACGCACGACACGAGAGCCAAATAAAGTGTCAGCGCCACCCCGCCCAATGCGCCATGAGGGTAGCGCCCAATCATGAAATAGGTGAAGTTGTCGGTGATGACGGTGAAATCCATCAGCGCACCCCACCCGGACGTAAATAACGCTGTTCGTAAGACGAAACCACGACCGTAATCGTTAAGGACACCAGCAAATAAATTAGGGTTGCTGCTGTAAAGGCCTCCAGCCCTTTGAAGGCGATGCTCTCGATTTGGCGTGCTTGGTAAGTCAACTCCGCCACACCGATGGTCATGGCCAGCGAAGAATTTTTGGTCGCATTCAAAAATTGGCCGATCAAAGGCGGCACGGTGATGCGTACTGCCTGCGGCAAGATCACAAAACGCATCGCGGCAAGATAATCCAAGCCCTGGCTGCGCGCCGCTTCCATTTGCTCGCGCGGCACCGCGCGGATGCCAGAGCGAATATCCTCTGCGATAAACGCCGAGGTATACACCGTGAGCGCGATCACCGCTGCCACGAATTCGAAAGGCCACTGGTTCAGCCAGTCATTCACCGCTGGTGGCAGCACCTCATAGGCACCGAAGTACCAGAAAAAGATTTGAATCAAGAGCGGGGTATTGCGGATGAATTCCAGATAAGCCTGCGCCAGCCAGCGCAGCGGCGCGATGGGGTTCATGCGCACGATCGCCACCACCAAGCCCAACACAAACCCCAGCACGCAAGCCAGCGCCGCCAACTGCAGGGTGAGCAACAGGCCTTGCCAGAGCCACTCCGCATAAGTGCCTGAGGTAACTACACCCCAATCGAATTGGTAATTGAGCACTGAATAATCTTTAGCGGGGATTAGTTAAAGACATGAAAGCCCTGCTATCGCAGCTCACTCTAAAAATTAACGCGCTTGCAGCGCAGTTAAATCGGCAATCACCTGCTCTGAATTGCGCCCCGCTTCGGCGGAAAGATACACCTTGGCGACCAGGCCTTGAGGATCGATGAGGAAGGTGTTGCGCTTGGCGAACTTGAAGGCGATGAGGTTGGTGATGGAGCCGTAACGCGCCGCCGTAGTACCTTGCTGGTCTGCCAGCAGCGGAAACGGCAAGCTGTATTTTTTGGCGAATTCCGCGTGTGAGGCCGTGTCGTCCACACTCACGCCCACCACCTCCGCGCCCAGCTTACGCAGGGTAAAAATATCATCGCGGAACGCACACGCCTGCTTGGTGCAACCCGGCGTGTCGTCTTTGGGGTAGAAGTACAGCACTAGCCATTTGCCGCGATAATCAGCCAGTCGGTGCAGTTTTCCACTCTGATCCGGCAGGTTGAAATCGGGCGCAGCTTGGCCCGGCTGGGGCGCGTTCGCGGCATGGCTGGCGCGTATCATGACGAATGCCAGCACGACGACTGAGGCGATAAGCAACACTAGCATTTTCATTTTCAGCCTCTAGATT
>JAUXTZ010000040.1 GCA_030681095.1 Burkholderiales bacterium | reverse complement strand
GACAAGGTGTTGGTGGAAGTGGCGCGGCGCATGAGCGATCAGCTGCGAACAACTGACGTCGTGGGCCGCTATGGCGGGGAAGAGTTTGCGTTGATTCTGCCGGAAACACCGATCGAAGGCGCGCGCGTTTTCGGCGACCGGCTGCGTGAAATGATCGAGTTGGAACCCGTCATCTACGACAACACCACTATTCCTGTCACGGTTAGCATGGGCGCGACCGAGTATTCCGCCGACCTTACCAGCTACGACAAATTAATTTTGCAGTCCGATGTGGCCTTGTATGCATCAAAAGCGAGTGGGCGTAACTGTCTCACCTGTTATTCGCCCGAGCTGGAGACAATCGCGGCGTCGGGTGCGAAGCACTAACGTGTCCAATCAAGTGAAACTGATTTAGCTTAAATCGGGCACACCATCTCGCCCAATTTCGCCGTCAACTTCAGGTTCTCCCGATAATCCACCGGGCAATCAATGAGGGTGACCGTATTGAGTTGCAGCGCTTTATGTAGGGTCGGCAGTAAATCTTCGGCGCAGCTTACGCGGTAACCCACCGCACCAAATGATTCCGCATATTTAACGAAATCCGGGTTGTTGAATTTGACGTTCGAGGTGCGGCCGAACTGGGTTTGTTGCTTCCACTCAATCAAGCCGTAGGACGCGTCGTTCCAAATCAAAATCACGAACGGCGTTTGTACCCGCAACGCGGTTTCGATTTCTTGCGAATTCATTAAAAAACCGGCGTCACCCGTCACCGCCACCACTTTGCGCCCGGGGAAATTCAATTTGGCGGCGACCGCACCTGGCACGGCAATGCCCATGCTGGCAAAGCCATTGGAGATGATGCAGGTGTTGGGTTTTTCGCAGGGGAACATGCGTGCCATCCACATTTTGTGTGCGCCCACGTCGCAGATCACGATGTCCTCCGGCGCCAGCGCACGGCGTAAATCGGCAATGATGCGCTGCGGCTTGATCGGAAATCCGGGATCATTATCGTTTTCGTGCAGCTCGCGCAAAATCGCGGAGCGCAGTTTCTCATGTAGATTGTTTGCGTGACGTATTGCGCGCTTGGCCAGCTCGGATAAGCTCACCTGAAAATCGCCCAACACTCCATCGGTGATTTCGTAATAAGAATCCACTTCTGCCGGCAGCGTGTCGATATGTATGATCTTACGGTCGCCGGTTTGATGCCACAGCTTGGGCGGGTATTCCACTAAATCGTAGCCGATGCAAATCACCACATCGGCACGATCGAAACCGCACGATACATAATCATGTGCTTGCAGGCCCACCGTGCCCAGGCTGAGGGGATGGGAGGAAGGAATCGCGCCCTTCGCCATAAAAGTGGTAGCGACCGGGATATTGAGCTTTTCAGCGAAATCGACTAAGGCATCGCAACAGTCTGCGCGAACTAAGCCGTTGCCAGCGAGGATCAAAGGGAATTTAGCTTCCGAAATCATTTTGGCAACGGCCACCAGTCTGACTTCGGCGGGATACGGTGTGGTCACCGGACGTGGCGTAATCGGTTTGATATCGATGTCCTCGATACGTGCGATATTTTCCGGAAAGTCGATGAACGTTGCACCCTGCTTCGCGCTCTGCGCGATCTTGAACGCCTTGCGCACGACTTCAGGAATAATTTCCGGGTTGAGAATTTGCGACGCGTATTTAGTGATGGGTTGGAATAGATTCACCAAGTCCAACACTTGGTGCGATTCTTTATGCAGGCGGTTGGTCGCGGCTTGGCCGGCAATCGCCACCAATGGCGCGTGATCCATATTCGCATCTGCCACCCCCGTAACAAGATTGGTGGCGCCCGGCCCCAGCGTCGCCAAGCATACGCCGGCTCTGCCGGTAAGTCGGCCTTGTACATCGGCCATGAATGCCGCGCCTTGCTCGTGGCGCGTGGTGATGAAGCTGATAGATGAGTCGAGCAGCGCATCCATCACATCAAGATTTTCCTCGCCCGGGATGCCGTAGATAAACTCGACCCCTTCTGCTTCCAGACATTTCACGAACAAGTCGGCGGCGCGCATAGGGCCTCAAATATTAAGGATGGGCAAGAATAGGTTCGGCCTGCTTCAAGCGTGCGAACAAGGTGGCGCGGGTGTCAGTTGCGATAGCCTCTATTGCAGTGTAGCGCACACCAATTGGTGCGGGGAGGGCGAAGTGAAAATCTTCAGCCAAGGCGGCGAGTCGCGCCCCGGCGAGTTGCGCTTGGTCCAGTGTGGTGCCAGGCAACAGTGCAAGAAAACCCTCATGTGGCGCATGGCCGACAATATCGATCGCCCGAAAATGAATGCGCAGTAAATCACCCAGCGGCGTGATCGGCTGGGGTGCAGGGGTGATGTGTATCGCGAGTAGGCTGAACAAGGAAGGAAAGCGCTTTATGCGTTCCAACTCTTCGTCGATTTTATTTTCCATGAAGGACGCGCTGTAGAGTCCTGTCGCCGCATGGTAGGACGCAAGATTCAGGTGAGACGCCTCTCCAGAACGACGCAACAGAATCAGCAGGCGTGGCACGCCCTCAACGGTGACGACCTTTGCTTGGATCGAAATGGGGTGCTGGTCTAGATCCAGCGTCGAGTGGGTGAGTAGCGAGGGGCGCTCAAACAATTTCGCCAGGCGCGGGCGCAGTGCGGCCAGCCATTCCGGACTCTGGGCGAGGTTGCGTTGCGTTGACACCCCGTACCCTGCCGCTTCGGGACTAGAAAACTGGATATTGAATTCACTATCGGCGATCAGATAAGCCAAATCCTCGGCCAGCATGAGCATAGCTAGGACGGCATCCTTATGCGTATCAGGCAGCGGCATCAATCGGGAACGGCTGAAATGTGGATAATTTAATGATTAACGACAGCTTATGCTGAAGCTTGATGGGTATTCAGGGTCGTGGGAGGCTTGAATTTTAGATAGAAAAGAAATCAGAACCAATCAGTTGGCAAAAAAAGGCCCCGAGGGAAGTCGGGGCCGAAACGCTTTTGAACAGAAACAAGCATCACACTTGCACGCCCAGTTTAACAAAAGGACTAGTTTTGTCTAGTCCTTTTTAACCATATTGCTAATCCTAAATTACCGGCTAAGGACTCAAGCCTTTGCCGGACGATTGAAGATGCCCTGCTTCAGGGCAAGGGTAGCGACTTGAACCCGATTATCCAGGCCCAGCTTGTCGAGGATGCTGCGCAGGTGGTTGCGCACGGTGTTCTCGGAAAGCCCCAGCGTGTCGCCGATGGCGCGATTGGATAGCCCGCGCGCGACGTAGCTGACGATTTCCAACTCTCGATGCGAGAGCTTATCGAAGGCGCCATGCATCAACTCGCCGCGCGCCATCTTTTGCATGATGTGCGAGGGCAGCATGCTGTTGCCCAAGTGCACCGTGAGAATCGCCTGGATGATTTGTTCCGGTTCGCTGGATTTGAGGATATAGCCATCCACCCCGCGTTCGATGGCATCGCGGATCTCATGATCCTCCTCCGCGATCGTGAGCATAATGACTTTGATGCCGCGCGCTTTGAAATCCGGCACCAGTGCCAGGCCATCGGCGTCGTGTAGGCTGCGATCGAGCAGCGCGACATCGGCACGGCCATTGTCTTTGAGCCAGGCGCGGGTGCTGTCGATGTCGGCGAATTGCGCGGCGATTTTTACTTCCGCATGTGCTTGCAGCAGATACTCCAGCCCCTTGAGGAAGAGCGGGTGGTCATCCACCAAAACGACATTGATTGTCAATTTATTGTCTCGATTTTCCGCATTGGCCGATGCTAGCGCTTTTTGCCGGCTTGGGCTTGAGCGATCAACTCGTTGAGTGTGACGAACAATTTTTCAGGGCTGCCGGTTTGCGTCACCGACGTTTGGTATTTACCGTCTACCACTATTGCGGGTACCCCTTGAAGCTGGGCGGCAGCGCCTAAACGCTGAGATGTTTCCACGCGCGCAGTGACTTCAGGCGAATCCAATTTTTGTGCGAACTGTTTACGGTTCACGCCCAATTTTTCCACGAAGCTGAGTAAGGTTTCGCGGTTATTCAGATTTTGCCCGGACAAGTGAATGGCATTGAAAATGTCGTAGTGCAACTTCTCCGTGATGCCTAAGCCTTCGGCTGCGTAGAAAGCGCGCGCCAAGGGCGCCCAATTGGGGGTAAATACCGCTGGGATGCGCCGAAAGTACACGCCTTTGGGCAAGGTTTTTACCCAGGCAGCGAGATCCGGTTCCAAGGAAAAGCAATGCGGGCATCCATACCAGAAAAACTCTAATACCTCGACCCGCTTCGGATCTTGTGTTTCAAGCGCAGGCTGCACCAAGGCATATTCCTTGCCCTGCGTCAGCGCGTGCGCGCTAAGCGGGATAAATGGCAACGTGGCGGCGGCAAGCAAAAATTCACGGCGAGAGGTCATGGTCGGGTTCCTAATGTTTGGCGGGCGCGCCCGCTTCCTGCACTTTAATCAGACTGGGTTGAATACCGCTTTGCGCAAGCGTGGTGCGTGATTTGTTCATTTCCTCGATATCGCTGAACGGGCCAACGCGTACCCGGTGCCATACGCCTTTGTCCGGCACATTGGCGGATTGGATGGTGGCTTCGACACCCATCAAAGCCAGCTTGGCTTTGAGATTGTTGGCGTCGGCTTCATTTTGGAACGAGCCGGCCTGCAGGAAATATTGATCCTTGCCGTCCTGCGGCGTTTGCTTAATTTCCTGATCAGTCACCGGCTGCTCGGTGCCGGGAAGAATGTCGTAATACGTGAAACGGTTTTTCTTGGCATCCGGCTTGTCGGCTTGGCCTGGCACACCGGTATTTTTATCGGCGGGCTTGCCGGCGGGTGGCGTCGTGGCGGGCGGCTGCGCTTGCTTGAAGGGGCTGGGTGCGTTGTTGATATACAGCGCCACGGCGAGGGCGATGGCGAGACCAATCAATACGCCGATCACCATGCCGTTGACCATCGGGTTGTTGGACTTGAAGCCGTCGGAAGCTCTTTTCTTGTAGTCGCGATTAATAGCCATCTCACATTTTCTCGGGTGCCGAAACGCCCAACAGCGCGAGGCCGTTCTTGAGCGTTTGGCGGGTTGCCAGCACTAACGCCAAACGCGCCAGGCGCGTTGACTCATCTTCTACCAGGAACTGCTCGCCATTATAGTAGCTGTGGAAATCAGCAGCCAAATCCTTGAGGTAATAGGCAATCAGATGCGGCGCGAGTTCCCGCGCGGCCATTTCCACTGTTTCAGGGAAATCATTCAGGCGCTTTAACAGCGTGAGCTCATAGGGAATTGCGAGCTTGGCCAGATCCGCCGCGCTCGCCAGCATCGTCACAGCTCCGCCCCATTTGGCCAGCACCGAGCAACAGCGCGCATGCGCATATTGGATGTAATACACCGGGTTATCCGAGCTCTGCGATTTAGCCAGATCGAGATCGAAATCCAAATGCTGGTCCGATTTGCGCAGCACATAGAAAAACCGTGCCGCATCGTCGCCTACCTCTCTGCGCAATTCACGCAGGGTGACAAATTCGCCGGAGCGGGTGGACATCGATACTTTTTCGCCGCCGCGATACAGCACCGCGAATTGCACCAAAGCAATCGTGAGCTTGTTGGGATCGAGCCCCATGGCTTGCAGTGCGCCTTTGACGCGCGCGATATAGCCGTGGTGGTCCGCGCCCCAGACATTAATCACCTCGTCGAAGCCGCGCTCGAATTTATTTAAGTGGTAAGCGATATCGGAGGCGAAGTAGGTGAATTGACCGTTCTCGCGCTTCACCACGCGGTCTTTTTCATCGCCATACTGGGTGGAGCGAAACCAGGTCGCGCCGTCCTGTACGTAGAGATGGCCGTTCTGGTTGAGCAATTCCAGCGTACGCTCAACCAGCGCACTGTCGAACAGGGATTTTTCCGAAAACCACATATCGAATACGACGCCAAATTCGGTGAGGTCGTTGCGGCAGTCGCCTAGCTGTTCGGTCAGCGCTAAATTGTGGATATAAGCGTAGTCCTCACCCAACAGCCGCTTGGCGTTGGCGATGAGTTGATCCAGGTGTCCGTCGGCATCTTCTTCCACCGATGGCGCGCCATCCAATACGCGCCAGGGTTCGTGGATATAGCGGTCGCCGTGATGGTCCTGAATGATCTTCGCCATGTCGCGCACATAATCACCCTGGTAGGCATTGGGCGGGAATGGCACATTGATGCCGCTCAACTCCAGATAGCGCAGCCAAGTTGAGAGCGCCAGAATATCCATCTGCCGCCCGGCGTCGTTCACGTAATATTCGCGTGCGACCTGATAGCCCGCCGCTGCCAGCACATTGGCCAGCGAGGCTCCAAACGCCGCACCGCGCCCATGCCCCACATGCAACGGACCGGTCGGATTAGCGGAGACGAATTCAATTTGCACGCGCTTTCCGTTCGAGGGCGCGTGGCCATACGCCTCACCCGTTTGCAAAATTTCGGTGACGACTTGCTGCTTGGAAGCGCTGCTCAAGAAAAAGTTGATGAAGCCCGCGCCGGCGATTTCAGTTTTATCGACCCAGGGTGAATGCGGCAAGGCATCGACGATATCCTTCGCCACATCGCGCGGTTTGCGCTGCAACAGTTTCGCCAATTGCAGTGCAATGTTGCAGGCGAAATCGCCATGCGCCTCTTGCTTGGGGCGCGTGAGTTCGATCGGTATGTTAAGCGCGTCGGGCGCGACCACATTCAGCGCTTCGACGAGCAATTGCGAAAGATGAGATTTGATGTTCAGCATGGGATTACTAAGGAAATAAGCAATTATATCAGGGGATGATGGACGCTCGGGCTTTGTTGAGGGTGTGCGTTGTACGGGTTAAGCATCAATCGGATCCACATCCAGCGCCCAGCGTACCGTGCGCGCGGCGCTGCTTTCAAGCTGTGGCAACCAGGCTTTTAAGAACTGTTGCAGCGCGGCGCGCGAGTGCGACTCGACCAGCAATTGCGCGCGCTCCATGGCAGCGCGGCGCGGCATCAGCGCCGACACGGGATCGTAAAGTGTGATGGCGGCTGTGGGTTGTGCGAGGGCGGCGGCGCGGCGCAGAAATTTGAGCGCGGCATCGAGCTGGCTGGCTTCGGCACGCAGCATGGCTTGATAAGCATAGGGCGGCAGCCCGGCTTGCTCGCGCTCGGCGAGTAGCGTTTGAGCAAAAGCGGCGTAATCGCCGTGTTTGAGCGCGGCGAATAATGGGTGCTCCGGAAACGCGGTTTGTATCAGTACTTCGCCGCCGCTGGAGGCGCGACCGGCGCGTCCGGCAACTTGCAGCAGTTGCGCGAAGAGGCGCTCCGAGGCGCGAAAATCCGCGCTATACAAGCCGCCGTCGGCATTGAGAATGCCCACCAAGGTGAGCTTGGGGAAATCATGACCCTTAGCCAGCATTTGCGTGCCGACCAGGATATCGACTTCCTCTGCATGCACTTTCTCCAGCATTTCCGGCAGGGAATTTTTGCGCCGGGTGCTGTCGCGGTCCACGCGCAAAATGCGCGCCTCGGGCATGAGTTTTTCCAGCGTTGCTTCCAGCCGCTGCGTGCCCTGCCCCACCGGCGCGAGATCCACATTGCCGCAACTGGGGCAGGCGCGCGGCAGGCGTTCCTCGTGGCCACAGTGATGGCAGCGCAAACGCTGCTCCTTGAGATGTACCACCAGCCGGCTGCTGCAACGTGTGCAGCCGGCGAGCCAGCCGCAGCCGCCGCACATCAGCACTGGTGCGAAGCCGCGGCGGTTGATGAAGAGCAGGCTTTGCTCGCCGCGCTTGATGCGCTGCTTCAAGGCACTTATCAGCGGCGTGGAAAAGCCTTCCATCAAAGCCTCGCGCCGCAGGTCGATGCAGTGCACTGTTGGCGGCGCGGCATCGGTCACTGCGCGCGTTTGCAGGGTGAGCAAGCGATACCGGCCATTGAGCGCATTGTGGTAGCTCTCCAACGCGGGTGTGGCCGAACCGAGCAGGATGGGAACCCCCGCCTCGCGCGCGCGAAACACCGCCACATCGCGCGCCGAGTAACGCATGCCGTCTTGCTGCTTGAATGAAGCGTCGTGCTCCTCATCCACCACAATCAATTGCAGCTTTGGCATGGGCGTGAATACCGCCAGCCGCGTGCCGAGCACGATTTGCGCAGCACCCTGTTGCGCCATCAGCCAATGCTTGAGGCGTTCGCCTTCGGCCAAATTGCTGTGCAGGCTGACAATGGTGGTCTGGGGGAAGCGCGCTTGGAAGCGTGATTCGAGCTGCGGGGTGAGATTGATTTCCGGCACCAGCACCAATACCTGGCCGCCGCGCGCGAGGATGTCTTCGATCAGGTGCAGATAAACCTCAGTCTTGCCGCTGCCGGTCACGCCATGCAACAGCCAGGCGCTGAATCCCGCCGCTACGGCGCGTAGGGCGTCGAGCGCTTGCTGCTGTTCGGGGTTGAGCGTGGGCGCATCCAGGCTGGCGGGAAGGGTGTGATTGCGGGCCGCAGCCGTGAGCGGCTCCTGCGTGATTGTCACCCAACCCTGCGTTGCGAATGCTTGTACCGCCTTGTTGGCGCTAGGCGAGAGGCGTGTGATTTCGGCATGCGTGAGGCTACCCGATGCCTGCAGCGCGGCCAGCAGTTTTTGCTTTACCAGTGCGCGCTTGGGCAGCGCATCCGCTGTCGCATCCCGGCCGGCATGCGTTAACCCATAGCGCGCTTCGGTTAACGCGCCCACCGGCTGCGTGCGCCGCAGCCGTACCGGCAACAAGGTGGCGAGCACTTGGCCTAAGGGGTAGTGGTAATACTCGCTGCAAAAGCGTGCGAGTTGCAGAATCGCTGGTGGCAGCGGCGGCACATCGTAAAAAATTTCCTTCACGCACTTGAGCTGAAACGCGGGATCGGTGGGCTCATGCGCGATCCCCACAATCACGCCCACCACCAACCGCCGACCGAACGGCACCAAGGCACGACGGCCGATATCTGCCTGACTGATTCCCGGTGCGAGATAATCGAACTGCCGCGAGAGTGGAACATCCACCGCAATTTGTGCGATGTTTTCAGGGGAAATTTGCATGAATCTTCCCCGGCCCGCTTATTTCCCGCACGGCGCTAAAAACTTACTCTGAATAGGCCTAAATACGGGCTTTTCCAGCCTGTGGATAACTTTGTGCATATTATTTGTAGAAGGAGCGCAGATTGCGTTTGATGTCAAGAGATGGAAAATCAATGGCTATGCGGCTTTTTGAATAATTATTACAAATCATATAGATGCGAGGCCAGAAAAGCGATCCATTTGATTTGTTTATGGATTTATGAAATTTAACGGTTTTGTGCATAAGTGGCATAAAAATGGCTTAAGCAAGCCCCATGAATTGCCGGATATATTAGGGTTAATGCTATATTGCAGCCTGCCTAATTTGCGAATATTCGAGCGTATTTCATGCCCCTAATTCAGTACACCATCAAAGTCGCGCTGTCCGCCGGGGTGATTGTCGCCGTGGCCGAAATTGCCAAGAGCAACTCATTCTGGGCAGCGGCGTTGGCGTCGCTGCCCTTAACTTCCTTATTGGCATTCGTCTGGCTCTATCTGGAAACAGGGGATATCCAAAAAATTACCACGCTCTCTCAAGGCATTTTTTGGCTGGTGATTCCTTCCCTGCTGTTATTTGTGTTGTTGCCGCTGATGCTGCGCGCCGGTTGGGGCTTCTGGGTGAGCTTGGCGGCGGCATCGTGCGTCACGGCGCTTGGCTATTTGTGCATGGTCTGGGCGCTGGCGCGGATTCATGTTTAACCCCCCCCCAACGGTTCATTAGCTGTTTAAGGCTAAGCGTGTGCGCCACCCGCACGAATGGCGCTGACCAGCATCACGATCCCCGCCACCAAAGCCAGTAGTGCCGCGATACGCAAGAGCAGGAGTGCTTGCGCCTGATAGGCTTGCCCACTCATATCCAGTGCCGTGGCACGTTCGTTGGCGCTTTGGCCGAGCAAATCAGCTTGATAGATCGCTTGGGTCGATAACACATTTATTTTGAATAGCGCTTCACGTGCGCGGTCCCAGTCCTTATCCGCGCTGGTCATGGCGCCCTCTAAACCAAGACGGAAGCTATCCATCTCTTTATAGAGCCGTGTGAGTTCAGTCGCGGTAGCCACGCCGCCCTCTTGCAGCGTAGCAAGGGCAGCCAACTCGGTTTCAATGGCCGTTTTTTGCGCAGCGGATTTTTTCTGGTACGCAGGAAATTCTAAAACCGTTGAGTAGAACTCGTTCATCGTCAGCTCATACCCGGCAGCCAAGGATTTCAACGATTGAGCAATACGGTATGACTTGAACGTGGCTTCGCGCGCATCGTTGCCTGCTTTGCCGGCCATGTCTACTTGTTCTCCGGCCCAATACGATAAACCAGCCGCGATCAAAGCGATGATGGCGACCATGGCCGATAAAGTGCGAATGCCGAATTTCATACGATGCCCCTTTAGGTGAATGATTGCGCTTAGTCGAAGCGGGGGCGTACTCCCTTACGGGAGGAACGGAATGATAGGAGTTGTTGGGTACGGTGTATGCGCTAGTGAAACGCGCGCGACAGTTCGTGTACCGCATCTACCAGCGCGGCGACATTCTCGGGCGGGGTAAATTGCGAGATGCCGTGGCCAAGGTTGAACACATGGCCGCTACCCGAGCCATAGCTGACGAGAATGCGTTGCGTTTCTTTGCGGATGGCGGCGGGGTCGGAGAACAGCACCATCGGGTCCATATTACCTTGCAGCGAAATATTGCCGCCGACGCGTTTGCGCGCTTCGCCGATGTCGCAGGTCCAGTCGAGGCCGACAGCGTCGCAACCGATGGCGGCGATCTTTTCCAGCCAAATGCCGCCGCTCTTGGTGAACACGATGCAGGGCACGCGCTCGCCGTCGTGGTTACGAATCAGGCCAGACACGACCTGCTGCAGATAGGCGAGCGAGAATTTTTCATACGCGTTGCTCGACAACATGCCGCCCCAAGTATCGAATATCTGCACCGCTTGCGCGCCGGCTTGGATTTGCGCATTGAGGTAGTCGGTGACGGCCTTGGTGTTCACTTGCAGAATGTGGTGCAACAATTCCGGGCGCTGATACAGCATGGTTTTGAGGGTGCGAAAATCGTCCGAGCCGCCGCCTTCCACCATATAGCAAGCCAGCGTGAACGGTGAGCCGGAGAAACCGATCAGCGGAATTTCATTATTCAGCGCTTTGCGAATCTGCGCAACGGCGTCCAGCACATAGCGCAAATGCGTATCGGGGTCGGGCGCGGTGAGATCGCGAATCGCCCA